>JALORD010000240.1 GCA_025459145.1 Pirellulaceae bacterium
GGTCAATTCGCGACTGGCGCCCGGCGTGAGCGAGCTGGTGCTCAATCCCGATGGACATTGTGGTTACGGCGCGCCGGTCGGCTGCGTGCTCGTCTCCCCGACGCACGTCTATCCTGGGCCGGTTGGCGTCGATATCAAGTGCTCGATGAGCCTGCTGCAGCTCGATTTACCGGCTGACGAGATCGACGATCGCCAGACCCGGCGGGCGCTGATCAATGCCGTGTGCGAACGCATTCCGACCGGCGCGGGTCGCGGACAGCGGCACGTCAAAAGCGGCCGGCATGTCGCGCCGGAATTGGGCCGCCGGCTGCTCGTTGAAGGAGCGACGGAGTCGGTCTGCACTGACCTGGGGATTCCGCCCGAGTGGGCCAGCCGGTGCGAAGACGCCCGGCACCTGGGACATGATGAGACAGCGGACGCTCTGCGAACTCGCCTCGCGGAGCACGAGCGGCAGGGAACGTTTCGCGACTTTGCCGACAAGGTCCGCCAGCTCGGCTCCTACGGCGGCGGAAACCACTTCGGCGAGTGCGAAGTGGTCCACGTCGCCAATGATCCGCGCTCGCGGCAGGTTGCCGAGGTGTTCGGCCTGGCCGATGGGCGTGTGGCGTTCCTCTCGCACTGCGGTTCGCGCGGCATTGGGCACAATCTGGCGATGGGGCAGTTCCGCTCGCTGCAGCACAAGTTCCGCGAGTGGGACATCCCGCTTCCCGGCCACGACAAGGAACTGGTCTATGCGCCGCTGGGAACGCCCGAAGCCGATGCGTACCTCGACGATATGGCCCTCGGGGCGAACTTTGCCACGCTCAATCACCTGCTGATCAATGCGCTCGTGCTGGAAGCGTTTCAACAAGTGATTCCCGGCGTCCGCGGCGAACTGGTGTACTTCATCAGCCACAACATTGCCCGCAAGGAACAGGTCGACGGCAGCGCCGCCTGGGTCCATCGCAAGGGAGCCACGCGGGCGTTCCCGGCTGGCCACGCGGCGCTGGCCGGAACGCGCTATGCCGAGACCGGGCACCCGATTCTCCTGCCGGGAAATCCGCAGGCCGGCTCGAGTGTGATGGTCGCCGACGCCGGCGCGCGGCTCAGCTGCTACAGCGTCAACCACGGTGCGGGGCGAGTCCTCGGCCGTAAGGCGGCGATTCGCCAACTCAACCAGGTCGCCATCGATCAGTCGTTCGATGAGCACGACATCCTGACCAACTGCCGGCAGTATCCCAAGGACGAAGCCCCGGCGGCGTACAAGGATTTCGAAGAAGTGCTGCGAAGCGTCAAGTCAGCAGGCCTCGCCAGCGAAGTCGCCCGGCTTAAGGCGCGCTTTGTGATTAAAGACGGCGACAAAGCGGACGATTGAGCGTTTAAACTTGCCGCCCTGTCCGGCGTCCCCCGTCTCCTACACCTCCATGTCCCTCCTCCACATCGACGGCTCCCAAGGCGAAGGGGGCGGACAAATCGTCCGCTCGGCGCTCGCCCTGTCGCTGGTGACGGGGCGGCCAATTGTGATCGAGCGGATTCGGGCCGGTCGGGCCAAGCCGGGGCTCATGCGGCAGCATCTTACGGCTGTCCAGGCCGCCACCGCCATTGGCCAAGCTGACGTGCGGGGCGCGGAGATCGGTTCGCCGCGGCTGGAGTTCACGCCGCGAGGGATCCATCCCGGCAGCTATCAATTCAGCGTCGGCACGGCCGGCAGTGCGACGCTGGTTCTGCAAACGGTGCTCCCGGCGCTCCTGATCGCCGAGTGTCCGTCGGAACTGATCCTGGAGGGAGGAACGCACAACCCCTGGGCGCCGCCGTTCGATTTTCTCGAGCAAGCGTTCCTGCCGCTCATCCGGCGCATGGGACCGCAAGTCACCGTAACGCTGGATAACTACGGCTTTTATCCGGCGGGTGGCGGGCGGTTTGCGGTTCAGATCGACCCTCAGCCGCGGCTGGCCGGATTCGACCTCCTTGAGCGGGGGCCGATCCAGCGTCGTGCGGTGCTGGGGCTGGTCGCCAATTTGCCGCGGCACATCGCCGCGCGCGAAGTAGAGCGGATCCTGGAGAAGTGCTCCTGGGAGCCTGCAGTCGGCCGCGTCGAAGCGATCCGGGCACACGGTCCTGGGAACGTGGTCTTCGCCGCAATGGCGAGTAAGCACGTAACGGAAGTCTTCACCGGCTTTGGACGCACAGGCGCGTCGGCCGAGAAGGTGGCCGACGAAGTCGTCCGTCAGATTCGCGACTACCTGGGCGACGATGTACCGGTCGGTCCGTACCTGGCCGATCAGCTACTCTTGCCGCTGGGAATTAGCGCCTGGCAGTCGCGCGGCACATCGCTTCCCGGCGGCGGATCCTTTCGCACGGGTCCCCTGTCGCGGCACGCCACGACACACATCGATTTGCTCCGGCAGATGCTCGGCGTGCGGATCGATGTCGATACTGTCGAAGGCCGCGCCGCCTGCACGGTCAGCGTGCAGGCGGACTAACGCGGCGACCCAACCAGCGCCCCTCCGTTACTCGGCACGCGGAGCGCCGAGCGCCGAGGCGAGCGGAGTGGCCAGATACCAGCCCCGAGGTGTGGCCAAGTGGGTCAGTTGCGGCAGGTCGATCGGCCCGGCGGAGGCTTTCGCCTGCGCGATACCAAACACATCGAGTAACTGCGAAGGACGGCGATAGCGCACGACGCGAGTCGTCTCGCTGTCAAGCGCCGCCAGTTCGATCGCCCGCTCGATTGCCTCCTCGACGAAGCCAACGCGATCGATCAGCCCGCTCTCCTTCGCCTGCTCGGCGTTGAAGAGTTCTCCCGTGGCCAGCTTATTGAGCGCCTCGGGATCTTTCTTAAAGGCAGGCCGCCCCTCGTGAATGATGTTCTTGAACCGCGCGAACATTGCGTCGATCTGCGCCTGAATGAGCGCGCGATGCTCTTCCGGCATCGGCTTGGTCATGCTGAGCATCTGCTTCCGCTCGTGCGAGGCAATCGAGTCCTCCTTCACATCGAACCGGGCCAAGAGCCCGCTGAAGTCGTAGTGCGGAATGATCACGCCGATCGACCCGGTGAGCGTTGTCGGCTCGGCATAGATCGTCTCGGGCTCGTCGCCGACCGCCATCGACACGTAATAGCCTCCACTGGCCGCCAGGCTCCCCATGCTGACCACCAGCGGAATGTCCCGTTCCTCACGCAGTTTGTTCAGATGGTGCAGGATGAAGTCGGAACCGGTGACGGTTCCGCCGGGCGAATCGACCCGCAGGACGATCGCCTTGATGTTCTCGTCCTCGCGAATTTTGTCGATCTGCTGCTTGACGAAGCCGTCTCCCGACACGATCAGCCCTTCGATCGAGAGGATCGCAATCTTGTTGGTTCCATCCTCATCTCCTTGCACGAACTTCTCTTCGATCCCTCCCGTGGTGTCGAGGTAGTCGGATCGCGCGGAAACGAGGCTGTATACAACGAGTCCCAACACGACGCAGCCGATACAGGCCAGCCAGGTGAAGAGCCGCGACAGGAAGCCTTGTTGATAAATGACCACTTGCGTGGTGGGACTCTGGGAATCGCCGGGGGACGGGTTTCTCATGGGAATGACTCCTGAGGAGAATAAGAGACAGATTGGAGCGAGCTCACTGCGGGGCTGGCCCGATTGCGAGAGCCAGCCCGCAGGCGAGGGCCTGCGGCGGAACAATCGGCCCGCGAGGGGTGATAGCAGAGTCGCTGACCCTGAATTGTAGGTCGCACCCGCGCGGCGGAAACTACCGCTGGCAGCGGCAAATAGCTGGAAAAATCTCGGCCAATGCGGCGACGCCCGGCATGCCACCCCCCCGCGAACCACCCCTGGCGTTGCCCAAACTTACCGCGGGTTGCTACAGTAAGCGCTCTGACGGGTGTATTCAGTCACGGACGGTGTTCAGCGAAGGAGTGTCACGGTGCTAGTTGCGGCCACAACCGAATGTTTTTTGGACTTGTCCCTGACGGCGGCGATCGATCGGCTGGCGGATCTCGAATTCACCAATGTCGAACTCGCGCTGTTTGAGGATGCCAATCAGCTCAAACCGTCACAAATTCTGGCCGACGTCGACCAGGCGATTGCCGTGTGCCGCAACTCGCGGCGGCTCGATGTGGTGGCGTTCGACGTTCGCATCCTGGCCGAGAAGGAAGCCCACTACGAGCAGTTCGAGGCGGTCTGCAAGATGGCCAAAGGAGCCAAGGTCGTCACGCTCACTGTCCCCTCGGCCGAACTTGGGACACCGTTTAATGAGGAAGTCGAGCATTTGCGGCGGCTCGTCGACATCGCCGATCGGCACGGCGTCCGCGTCGGTATCAAGAGCCAGGTGGGACGCCTGTCGGCCGATCCCGACACGGTGATGGTCCTCTGCGACAACGTCAAGGGACTCGGCCTGACGCTCGATCCCAGTCACTACATTTACGGTCCCCACCAGGGACGCCCAATCGACAAGATTCTGAAATACGTCTACCACGTCCACTTGCGCGACACCAACAAGAAGGCCCTCCAGGTCCGGGTTGGCCAGGGAGACGTCGAGTACGGCAAGCTGATGACCCAGCTCCAGAAGCTGAAATACAACCGGGCCTACTCAGTGAACATCGTCGAACAGCCCGATGTCGATCATGTAGGCGAACTGCGGAAACTCCGGCTGCTGCTCGAAAGCATGCTGTAGGGCTACATGTCGCAACCGTTTGCGACTCGGCGACTCGGCAAGTGTCTGGGCGTGATTTTGTGGATAGTTTAGGCAAGTTGCCAGAAGTATCCCCACCGGTTTCGTTCGCGGAGCGACAGGGCGCGGAGGTGGCAGGCGGCGCTTCTGCCGGCAGAGCCCTCGCGCATGCTGGGGCCGGCCAGGCGGTTGTTAACGACCGTTTTGGGCTCGCTTTCCACGCGCCCTGAGCCGATCGGCCAGCCTTGGCGCAGATAATGCGGGTAGTCCAACTTGCGCTGGTGATTGCGAAAGAAGTCTGCGAGACCCGAGCCGCCATCGGAGAGCGCGAGTTGCAATTCGGCCTCGTACCGACCGAATTGTGCCGCCTGTCGGCGAAGTTCTGGGCCCAACTCGTCGACTACGAATCCCGCTAAAAGCCGCACTTGATGCGGTCGGCGGGCCGGACGCCTCTCCCGCGCGTAGCCGCTCCAATAGGACCTGCTACTCCGCCGTCAAATCATCCAGGTCGACCGCCATTGCACACCTTCTTGGTCCGGGGAACCCCGTAATCTTCCCCCACCCTTCGGGAACGCCAATTCCATTCGTCCGAATTTTCCACCACATTCGAGACGCTCTCACCAAACTCGCCAGCCGGTGGAACGATTCGTTGCGAAGCTAGCTGATCAGGGTGTAGACTTAATGGGACTTCCTCCCACCACTTTCCCGCCTGGAATATGCTATGGACCGGCCCCTGCTCGCCTGGTCAGTGATCTCCCTCCTGCTCCTCGCCGGCTCGAGTGTCGCGGACGACACTCCCGCGACGACGCCGGAGTCGAATGAGAAGTCCACCGCACCAGCGCCGGAAGCCGCACCGGATGCCGCTAAACCAGCTGAGCCGCAGCCCGCGGCGGAAGCGAAATCCGAAGGCGAGCCGAAACCCGACGCCAAGGAGAAGCCAGCCGAGGAATCCACCAACACGGGTCCGCTGCCCGGCCATTCCTATCACGGCGAAGTGTTCGACGAAGGTCCGCGGCAGAAGGCGTACCTGATGCCGGGGATGCCGAAAATCAACTTTCCCGCCACGACCAAGTCGCCCGAAGCACAGGCTTTTATCAATCAGGGCGTCGGCCAGTTGCACGGCTTCTGGTACTACGAGGCCGAGCGCTCTTTCCGCCAGGCGGCGCTGCTCGACAAAGACTGTGCGATCGCCTACTGGGGAATGGCGCTAGCCAATGTCGACAATGCCAGTCGCGGCAAGAAGTTCATGGAGGAATGCGTCAAGCACAAGAGCGGCGCGAGTGAGCGGGAGCTGATGTACATTGACGCGGCAGACGCGTTTTTCAAAGCGCCGAACAACAAGAAGAAGGAACGCAATGAGGCCTACACGAAGGCCCTCGAAAAGATCCTTTACAAGTATCCAGAAGACATCGAGGCCAAGGCGTTGCTCGCGCTCCAGCTCTGGAAGAACCGCGATGCGGGAATTCCGATTACGAGCCACCTGGCGATCGATGCCCTGATCGGTGAGGTGCTGGCAGTCGACCCGCTGCATCCGGCGCACCACTATCGCATTCACCTGTGGGACCTGGAGCGGGCGGAAAAGGCTTTGGCCTCCTCCGCGCTCTGCGGTCAAGGTTCGTCGGGCATCGCCCATATGTGGCACATGCCAGGGCACATCTATTCCCGCGTGAAACGCTACGAAGACGCTTGCTGGCAGCAGGAGGCCTCGGCCCGCGTCGATCACGCCCACATGATGCGCGACCGGGTGCTGCCTGATCAGATTCACAACTTTGCCCACAACAACGAGTGGCTGATCCGCAACATGATCTTCGTCGGGCGAATGCGGGACGCGATCGATTTGGCCAAGAACATGTGCGAGCTGCCGCGGCACCCCAAGTTCAACACGCCGAGCAAAGGGAGTGCGAATTTCGGCCGTTTGCGGCTGGTCGATTCCCTGACCCGGTTTGAGGCCTGGGACGAACTGATCGCCCTGGCCGATTCGCCGTACCTGGCCGCTGGCAGCGAGGAGGCCGATCAGGTCAAGCACTTGCGGATGCTGGGCGCGGCCCACTATCGGCGTGGAAATGTCGCGGCGGGAGACTTGGCCCGGGGCGATGCAATTTTGGCTGACTTGCGGCAGCGGTGGGCCGACCTGCAAGTCTCGCAGAACAAGGCCGCCAGCGATGCGGAGGCCGCCGCCCGAAAAGAAAACAAGTCGGACGCCGACATCGTCAAGGCTCGCGACCGGGCAAAGAACCCGCTCCGCAATCGAGTGACAGCTTTGCAAAAAGCGGTCGACGAACTGATCGGCCATCAGGCGGTCGCTTACGGCGACTATGCCCGCGGCTACGCGCTGCTCAAGGAGGCCGGCGGTAGCGAGGCCGACTACCTCGCCCGCGTACAGTTCCTGGCGGGCGAGCAGGACAAGGCGATCGAAGCGGCTCGCAGCCACGCCAGCAGCCGCAAGAATGAAGTCATCCCGCAGGCGACGCTCGTCGAACTGTTGTGGAAGGCCGGCAAACAGGACGAAGCGAAGAAAGCCCTGGAAGCACTGCGGGAAATGAGCGGTTCGGTCGATTTGTCCGCTCCTTTTGCCGCGCGAATCGCCCCGATCGCCGCCGAGTGCGGGTTCACGACAGCGTGGAAGATCGAGGCGGTTGCCAAAAGCGATACGGGCAATCGTCCCGCACTCGATTCGCTGGGGCCGTTCCGCTGGCAGCCATCGCCGGCGATCGCCTGGCAATTGGCGGATGAAACGAACCGCGTTCATTCGCTGGCCGACTACAAAGGACGGCCGGTGGTCGTCGTCTTCTACCTGGGACACGGCTGTTTGCACTGTGCCGAGCAGGTGCAAAAGTTCGGCGCCGCGGCCAAGGAATTTGAGGCGGCGGGCTTGTCGCTCATCGCTATCAG
The DNA here is from genome assembly GCA_025459145.1 of Pirellulaceae bacterium. Classification (GTDB taxonomy): domain Bacteria; phylum Planctomycetota; class Planctomycetia; order Pirellulales; family Pirellulaceae; genus CAYLLN01. The sequence goes on from JALORD010000240.1 coordinate 7,534, forward strand.
CAGCGACGACGCCAATGGCCTCAAGCAATCGATCGAGAAC
>JALORD010000683.1 GCA_025459145.1 Pirellulaceae bacterium
CCCGAGCATGACGCCTTTGACTGCCAGGTTATTGCTCTCCGTCCCGCCAGAGGTGAACACGATCTCGTCCGGATCGCAGCCCAAAAGCGTCGCCAGCTGGCCGCGGGCATCCTCGATTCCTTCGCTGGCCGCTCGCCCATAGACATGCTGGCTGGCCGGGTCGCCAAAGTGCTCGGCCAGGAACGGCAGCATGGCCTCCTGCACGCTGGGGGCCAGCGGAGACGTCGAGGCGTAGTCGAAAAACAGATGCCGCATCCCGCTTCCTTGGCGCGAGGGACCGCAGGGGAGCGGCGCTCTGGGGGGGCGGCAGCTCGGCTGCGATAGAATCCTGAATCAGCCCCCAGCTTAGGGACGAGCATCCAGCAGGAAAAGGGAGCGATCAGCCAGGCGCAGCAAGACCGCGACGGTTCACGCGGTAAGGATTCTCGCGACGCACCTACGGATCCACCGGCTCCGGCACGATATTGAGTGCCTCGATCGCATCGGCCAGATCGAGCAATTCGGCATTGGTGGCATTTCGCACCGCTCCCAGACCGCCGATGATGCCAATCACGATGACGGTAAACAGCAGCACCCATTCGAGCGTCAAAACGCCACGACGCTTCTGGTGCCGGGATTTGCGCGATGAGCGAGACGAAAACCAGGTCATGGTGGAACTCCGCAGTGCCAAAAGTGAACGCGTTGGCGAGAGTGGCGAAGCACATGGCGTACCGGGAGGGCTTGGCCAGCACGCCTGGAGTTGCCGCCCTGTAGCAAAAACCATTGGGGCACAAGGCTTTAGACCGATTGCCGAGCGAGCCGAGCGTCTTTGCAATGAAGCTCGAAACGCTGTTCTAGTGCACGGGACATGTTTCGCCGAGGCAACCATGTTTCAGAAGGGAAACATCGGGCTGTCGAAGGTTGCCCCCGTCCATCCGGCAGTGCGGCCATTCCCTGGCTGACGAAGACCGGGCCAGCGGGGTACAAAGGACAAGCAGGCGATCAGGTGCCCAGAGGCTTCGGCCGCGGGCGCTGGTTCCACGCGGCGACACCGCACCAACCTATCGCTCAGGAAACTTTGCCATGTATCGCCCGATCCTGCTCGCGGCACTGCTGCTCCCCTCGATTGCGCTGCTCGATGTTGCCTGGGCTCGGGCGGCTGAGCCTCCGCGTGTCGAGAAGTATCTGACCGAGGGAAACCTGGCCGAGGGGCACCGCGAGCTAACGGCCCATCTGGCGGCTCATCCCACCGACGACGAGGCTCGCTTGGGCCTGGGAATGCTTGAGTTCCTGCAATCGGTCGAAAACCTGGGGCAGTCGCTCCACAAGTACGGGGCGCTCGGCCCCGAGAGCCGGCTCGGTCGGCAGATTCCCCTGTTGCGGCTGGCGGTGCCGAAGAATCCCGCGCCGGCCAAGGTTTCGTATGCCGATGTGCGGGCCATGCTGCAAACGCTGCTCGACGACCTGGCCCGGGCCGAAGCCACGCTGGCCGGCGTCAAGAATCACGACGTCAAACTACCGCTGCATTTCGGCCTGATCGCGCTCGATCTGAATGGCGACGGCAAGGCGGGGAGCGAAGAAACGCTGTGGCGGCTGTACGCGTCGCTCAACGGCGGCCTGCGGCTCAGTCCCGACTTTACGCCCGAGGCCGTGCAGGACTTTGTCATCGCCTTCGACTATGGCGATGTCTGCTGGCTCCGCGGCTATTGCCATTTGCTCTCCGCCATTGGCGAAATGGTCCTCGCCTACGACGAAGAGCGGCTGTTCGGAGCAATCGCCCACCATTTGTTCGACAATCCGGCGGTTCCCGCGTGGCCTGAGGAACTCGCCCGCGAGCCACGGTGGGCCTGGGAGGGAGATCTCGCCGACGCGATTGCCGGCATCCACCTGGCCAGCTTTCCTCTGTTGGAGCCCGCGCGGATGAAAGCGGCTCACGAGCATCTGACCGAGGTGATTCGGCTCAGCCGTGAAAGCTGGAAAGCGATCGAGGCGGAAACCGACGACGATCACGAGTGGGTGCCCAGCCCGCGGCAGACCGGCGTCATTCCGAATGTCCGCGTCACATCGGAAATGATCAAAGGGTGGCACGAGTTCCTCGATGAAGCCGAGCAGCTGCTCACGGGGAAGAAGCTGATCCCGCATTGGCGGATCAACGAAGCGTATGGCGTCAATCTGCAGAAGGTCTTTCTCGAGCCGCGCGAGTTCGACCTCGTCCTCTGGGCTCACGGAGCGGCCGCCCTGCCGTACGTCGAGCAGGGCCCCGTGACCAAGCCCGAAACCTGGAACCGGCTGCAGCGGATGTTCGGCGGCCAGTTCGTGGGGTTTGCGTTCTGGTTTAATTAGCTGCTTACTAACGGTAGACAGTCGGCCGGGCAGATCGAGTAAGTTGAACAGGAAGTTCGTACCGTCGATTAAACATCCCCCGCCGCTCTGCGATAGATCCGCATGTCCCCCGAAATCTTGCAGCACTTCCGGCGGCGCGATCGGGTGATGCATGGCGTGATCCGCCAGGTGGGGCCGTTTACGCTCCGGCGGCAAGCGAATCGCTTCGGGATGCTGGTCCGGTCGATCATTTCGCAGCAGATTTCGACGAGCGCCGCCCGGTCGATCCGGCTGCGGCTGGAGAAGCTCGTCGAGCCGACTGGGCTTTCGGCGGCGAGTGTCGCGGCCCTCTCGATCGAGCGGCTTCGCGGGGCGGGGCTCTCGCCGCAGAAAGCGGCGTACTTGCACGATCTGGCTGAGAAAGTCGCGAGCGGGCAAGTACGCCTGAATCAGATTGGCCGCCGGACCGACGAGCAGGTGATCGAGGAGCTCGTCCAGGTCAAAGGGATCGGCCGCTGGACGGCGCAGATGTTTCTGATCTTTTCGCTCGGCCGGCTGGATGTCTTTCCCAGCGACGATCTGGGAGTGAAAGTAGCGATGGCCGAACTGTACGGCCTCTCGGACAAGCCGTCGCGCGACGAGCTTGTGGAAATCGGCCAGCGCTGGAGCCCCTTCGCCACCGTGGGAAGCTGGTACTGCTGGCGACATCTCGA
>JALORD010000241.1 GCA_025459145.1 Pirellulaceae bacterium
TGGGCTAGCGATAATGAACTTCCGCCCCCAGCCCCAGTCTCCAGCCTTAGCCTTTCGCTCATGGCCAAACGTATTGCCGTCGTCGTCTCGCAAGGCCAAAGCGCCGCCCCGGCCAAGCGGCAGCTCGAAGAAGACATCGTCGCCGCCCTGCTCATGGAGCCGGGGATCGATGTGGTCGTTGTGCCGCACCTGTACGATCTCAAGCCCGACGGCACGGGGATTCTCGCCCTCCGCGGGATCATGGGAAACATGATCGTCCTCTCGTGGCTCTACGAACGGGGAGCCCGCTGGACCCTCGACCGGGCCGGCATCCGCGGCCGCGAAGGGCTGACGCTGATCAAAGGAGACGACGACGAAGAGGATGAGGACGAGGATTCGCAGGCCACGGCCGAGGCCGATAACAAGGCGCGGGTGGTAAGCACACTCGACATCCCCAATCGCAAGATCTACTGCCTCGACCTGCGGGTTCACCATTCGCCGCAGCCCTACATCGACGAGGTGAAGCGGATCGCCCGCGAGAACGCGATGCAGCTTTTGCCCCTGGGGCTGGGGATATCGCCAGCCGGCCAGGCGACGCCGGAACAGCTCGCCCGCTTTGCCCAGCCGACAAACGACACGGCGCTGCCTCTACACCCTCACCCCAGCCCTCTCCCAGGGGGAGAGGGAGTGTCGATGCCGCTGGTGCGGATCGACGAAGAGCCCGGCCGCCGCTGGTACCCGGTGATCGACTACAGCCGCTGCACCAACTGCATGGAGTGCATCGATTTCTGCCTGTTCGGCGTGTACGGCGTCGACAAGGCGGAAACAATCCTGGTCGAACAGCCCGACAACTGCCGCAAGGGCTGCCCAGCCTGCAGCCGGGTCTGCCCCGAAAACGCGATCATTTTCCCGCAGCACAAAACGCCGACGATCGCCGGAGCGTCGATCGTGCCGAAGAGGCGGCGATTCGCGAGCGGGACGAACAGTTATTGCTCGCCGGCCGGCAAGCGGTCGGCGCAACGGTCGGACTGCCAAAGCGGCACGATGCAGTTCCCGCGGCCGCCGCACCGAAAGACGAGCTGGATTCGCTGATCGACGCGCTGGATGATTTTTAATAGCGCGGCGATTATGACCACGCTTCTCCTTACGGCCCGCTTTGGGGGCGACGATCAAGCATTGTGGAAAGCAGCCATCGGTCGCGGTTGGTCAGTCGAACGGCTGCGGGGTTCGCGCGTTCCCGAACTCACCGATCCTGAGATCGTCGTTTACGCCGAAGTATTCTATGCGCCTCTCATCGAGCAATCGCTCGGTATCCGGCTTCTCGACCTGCCGGACGATTGGCTGGTGATGCTGCCTGAGGTGCATCGCCAGCGGAGTATCTCGCTCATGTCGCTCGCTGAGGCACGAATGCTCTCGCGGCCCTTCTTTGCCAAGCCGCCGAATGACAAGTCGTTTGAGGCGGCCGTTTACTCGTCGGGAAGCGAGCTGCCCGCCGAATTCGATTCCGCGATGTCCGTCCTCGTCGCCGAACCAGTGGAGTGGGAGGACGAGTATCGCTGTTTCCTGTTGGATGGCCAGGTGCGTGCCGCTTCGCCGTACCTGCGCCGCGGAAAGCTGGCGGAGTCCGAGGGATTCATCGCCACCGCGGAAGAACTGGCCGCCGCCAGTGCCTTCGCGGAAAGCGTCGCTGCCGATCCAAAAGTCACCCTTCCGCGAGCTGTCGTTCTCGATGTCGGCAAGATTGCCGGCCGCGGGTGGGCGGTCGTCGAAGCCAATGGTGCTTGGGGCTCAGGCATCTACGGCTGCGATCCCGAGGCCGTTCTGGACGTGATTCGTCACGCCGTTATCAGGCCGTAGGACTCGCGCAGGTCTAATAATCCCGAAACGGCCCCCGCGGCTCGCTGGCCAGTACTTCCTGGTGCCAGGCGTTCCAGCGAGCTTCGAGGTCGGCGGCAATGTCTGGCCTTTCAGCCGCAAGATCGTGCTTTTCGCCCAGATCGCGGGCCAGGTCGTACAGTCCCTTGGCCCGGGCCGAGTCGATCCACTTCCAATTGCCGACGCGGGCCGCTTTCCCGCCGCGGAACTCCCAGAACATCTCGCGGCGCGGCGACGGAGTCTTGCCGGCCAGCACGGGGAGCATGTTGTAACCGTCACGCTTTGTCGAGTTGTCGAACTCGGCGCCGCTGGCCGCCGCCAGCGTCGGCCAGATCTCGAGCGTCGTGAGCAGCTCGTCGCTGACGCGGCCCGCGGGTATCTTCCCCGGCCAGCGAACGAGGCACGGGACCCGCAGCCCCCCTTCCCAGAGCGTGCTTTTGGCACCCCTGAGCGGCGCGTTGCCGCCGTTGCCGCTGCCGCCGTTGTCGGAGTGAAAAATCACGAGCGTGTTGTCGGCCTGTCCCGCCTCTTCGAGCCGCGCCAGGATCGCGCCGACGGCGTCGTCCATCCGCGTGACAGCCGCGTAGTACCGCCGCAGGTTGTCGGCAAGATCGGTGTCCGCGTATTTCGCGACGTACTCCTTCGGCGCCTGTACACCAACACGCGACTTGGGGTTGTCGGCATCCGGGCCAAAGCTCGACGCCGAATGGGGCGCATTGAAACACAGGTATAAGAACCAGGGCTGGTCCGATTTGGCGTTCAGGAATGCCAGCGCCTCGCGCTCGAAGAGGTCGGTGGCATACGTTCCCTGGTCGGCCTTGGTCCGCTCGTTGCCGCGAAACAGCGAGTGAATGCCGTACCGCTCGTGCGTGTAGTAATCGATGCCGTTGTTGCCGTGGCCGTAGAAGAACTCAAAGCCTCGCTGCAGCGGCAGATAGCGGCGGGCCTGCCCCATATCCCATTTGCCGACGATCCCGCAGCGATATCCGGCGCTCGCCAGCAGATTGCCCAGGGTCGCCTCGCGCGGATCGAGCCCGAGCGTCATCTCGGGGCTCGTCGAGTACTCCTGCTCCGTAAAGCGATGACCATAGTTCACCAGGTCGTTGCGGACCATGTCGTAGAGTCCACTGCGCAGCGGATGCCGCCCCGTGAGCAGGCTTCCTCGCGACGGCGTGCAGGCGGGCCAGGTGACGTAGAAATTCGTCAGCCGCACACCTTCTTTGGCCAACCGATCGAGATGCGGCGTTTGGATCGGCTTGAACCCCAGGCAACCAAGATCTGGCCACCCCTGATCGTCGCTCACGATCAGCAGGATGTTTGGTCGTTCGGCGGCGGTCGACTCCGCGGCTATCGCCAGGACGATCGCCAGGAGAGTGATGCCAATCAGCAGCCTTCGCGGTGATGTCACGGTTTGGCCCCGGGGAAAGTGAAGGTGACCCACTTCGCTGCCCCGATTCTAGCCGGGCTGGCCCTGCACATGCGACCGAAGAGGAACGGCTAGCTCACGCCAGCATGCAGTGCCGATTGGCCATCGAAACGCCGCTCACCAGGGCGCCCACGATCCCCAAAAAGCCCTGGTCGGTACCGCAGAGGTACAGGTTTTCGACCGGCGTTGTGCCGTCGAGCTGTTTGTGCGGCGCGCCGTAGATTGCCCCGTTGTCGTGCCCCGTGAAGCGGCGGATCGTTGTCGGCGTGAACATGTCGGTATCGATCACCCGGCTGCGAAAATCGGGAACAAACCGCACGGCCGAGGCCGAGAGCCGGTCGTACCAGCGGAGCTTGGCCAGCCGATACGCCTCCTCGCCCAAGGCCTGCCAGCGGCCAAAATCGGCCAGCGCTGTGATGCGGATCATGTTGTCGGCCAGCTCGCCGTCGTCCGCGGCGTACGCGAAATTATTGGGCGAACAGATCACGCCGGTCCGCACATCGCACAGTTCCTCCGCCGGCCGCCGCCAGTGGAACGTCTCCGAGTCGTTGAAGAACACGATCGTCCGGTCGCAGCCGAGCGAGCGGGGCGGACGATCGAGGACCGACAGCGACTCGACAAATGAGAGCTGCCCGGCCCGCGGCGGCGTCGCCACCGACAGGTGATCGCACAGCCGAAGCGTTTCGACCATTCCGGCCGAAGACAGAACCCGCCGGGCGGTGAGCTGCTGACCGCCGTCGAGCACGACCCCCACGGCCCGCTCCTCGCCGTCCGCGCCTTTCTCGGTCACAATCCGCGAGACGCCGCTGCGGAGCTTGAGTTCGCCGCCCAGGGCCCGATAACGGCGCACGAGATTTCGCAGGATCAGTCGAATTCCCGCATGCGGCCGTCCCATTCCTTCCAGGTACAGCGCCCGGAACATGATGCTGAACTGCCCAAAATCCATGTCGTCTTCGCGGGCATTGCCGTACCACATCAGCGGGCAGAAGAGCATCTCGATGAGCAGCGGGTCGGTGATCGTGTCGGCCAGAATCTGCCGGGCCGACAGGTCGAACACGTCCTGGCTCAGATCGTCGTAGTCGACGATGCGGGCCAAGAGCCGCTGAAAGTTGTCCCGCTGGGCGGGAAAGGCCCGCGCGATCTCGCTTTCGAGCAGCGCCAGGTCATTCGAAAAATCGAGCCGCACCTCGGGGAAGGCGATCGTCGAGCCGACCTGCGGGGCGAGGGCGAAGTCGTCCCACCCCATCCGCAGTTGCCGCAGCAGCCGGGCCAGCGGACCTTTGCGGGCCCCCTGCGACGAGAAGTTCGTGACGGCGTGCAGCCCGACGTCGTAGTCTCGCCCGCGGAGCCGGTAGAACGAGTTGAGACCGCCGATCGTCGTGTGCCGCTCGAGAATGCAGACTCGCTGCTCGTAGTAGGCGAGCCGAATCCCCGCGGCCAGCCCCGACAATCCCGCGCCGATGATGATCGTGTCGTACTCGGCCATGGCGGCAACTTCGCTCGGGGGAATTCCGCGGCCGTACTTCCTTCACGACCTTTCGGCCTGGTTCTTCACGAGCTACTTCTTCACAGCTACTTCTTCGCAATGTCCTTCATCAGCGGCTCGAGATAAGCCACCGTCGACCCCATGCTTGCGAGGTGCGTGTAGTCCTCTTCCGGGATCTGGATCCGGTGACGCTTTCGCAACTCCATCACAATGTCGAGAAAGTCCATGCTGTCCAGTTCGAGCTGTTCGCGGAACGGCTTGTCGTCGGCCAGATTAGAAAGATCCTCGTCGGGCGCGATGTCCCCCAGGATGTCGAGGATTTCGTCGCGAATTTCAGAAGCAATCATGCCCACACAATCTCCGCGCCGCTGGCCCATCGATGCAGGAACCTTCCGGTCCCACGCTAGGCAAAGCGGCGAATTATCACTGCCGAATTGATTCCCAACATGCCGAACGAATTGTTCAGGATGTACTCGCACTGCCCGATCGGCCGCGGCTCGTTCGTCACCAGCGTCGTCAGCGCACAATCCGGGTCGAGCTCGTCGACATTGATCGTGGCGTGACACATTCCGTCGACAAACGACGGCAAGTTGCCCGCTAATTCTAGCGCGCCGGCAGCCCCCATCGCGTGGCCGATAAAGCTTTTCGTATTGTTGAAAAAAGTCTTGTCGCTTTCGGCGAAGGCCTTTCGCAGGGCGGCGCACTCCTGGGCGTCTCCCTGGCCTGTGCCGGTGGCGTGCGTGCTGACAATGTCAATGTCGCGGGGAGCAATGCCCGCCCGCGTCAAAGCCAGTTGAATGCACTCGGCCTGCCGGTCCGGGTTGGGCAGCACGAAGTCCGTGGCGTCGGTGTTGATCGCGTAGCCGGCCAACTCGCCATAGATTTTTGCACCGCGGGCCCGCGCGTCCGACAGTCGTTCGAGCACAAACACGCAGCCCCCCTCGGCCACCACGATTCCGTTGCGGTTCACGTCGAATGGCCGCGAGGCCTTTGTCGGATCGGCGTGGCTGGCCAAGGCCCCCTGCGCCTTGAAGCTGGCAAAGATGCCGAACGTATGAATGCTTTCCGAGACGCCGCCCGCGAGGGCCAGATCGCAATCGCCCAGGCGAAGCATCTGCGCTCCCTGGATCAAACCGGCGTTCCCTGCGGCACAAGCGGCCCCGATCGTGTAGTGCGGCCCGGTCACGCCCAGATTCAGCGACACCTCGCCCGCCGGGTTGTTCGCCACCGTCCGCGGATTGTGATGGTGCGACCAATAGGCCGTGTCGTAGTCGTAGCCTTTGAGCAGGAAGATTTCGTTCTCGGTCTCGACGTTGCCGTGCTCGGTCACGCCGAGATAGATGCCCACGCGCGACTTCTCGACGCTGCTCCACTCGAGCCCCGCGTCGGCAATCGCCTCCCCAGCCGCGTAGATCCCGACGCTGCCGGCCCGCGTGCCGCGGCGGAGATCTTTTTTCGACTGGTAGCGGAGCGCGTCGAACTTACACACGCCAGCCAGCGTCGGCCCGACATACCGAATCTCGTAGTTCGACACACCGCTCTGGCCGCGCAAGAGAGCCTGCCGATACTCGGTCAGATTGTTCCCATTCGGCGCAGTCAGCCCCACCCCGGTAATGACGATTCGCTGTTCGTCCGGCAGACTGTCAGGGGCGTGGGTCGACATCGATGTTCGCGCGGGAGTCGCGTTTCTGCGAGCGGGCCATTTTCCGTAAGGAGTCGCCGCCCGCTGAGAATCCGACTGGGAATGCTGCGTGGTCTGGGCCGAAACTCTCGAACTTACCGGTACTGCGGACGCTTGACAAGCGGCACGCGGGTCCCAAGGAGCGCCCCACAACTCGCCCTAAGTCCTTGCCTGGCAATTGCTTAGCCACTCTCCCAGGCGTGTCATTCCGGCTGCCATCGAGATTCGCGGTTCATACCCCAAATCGCGACGGGCCCGGCTGATGTCGAAGTAGTGCGAAGTCGCCAGTTGAGCTGCCAGGAAGCGGGTCATCCGGGGCTCGTCGGTCCGCCTCAAGACCGTCCAGATCCCTTCGAGCACGCTCCCCGCGAGATACGCCCCGCGGGCCGAAATACGCCGCCTCACTGGCGGCAGCCCCGCGAGACCGAGAATCTCGCCGATCCACTCCCAGCAATTCACCGGCTGGCCATTGGTGATGAAGTACGCCTGTCCGCGACAAGCGGGATTGTTCTCCAGTGCGCCTGCCGCCAGGAGGTGTGCCTCAGCCGCATTTTCGACGTACACGGCATCGACCCGATTCGTGCCATTGCCGACCTGCCGCAGTTGCCCGCGGCGGGCCCGTTCGATCAGCCGGGGAATCAGGTGTTGATCGCGCGGCCCCCAGATTAAGTGCGGCCGGAGCGAACAAGTCGCCAAGCCTTCGCCACTAGCAGCCAGGACGCGCTGTTCGGCCAGGGCTTTCGTATGCGGATAGTGGGCCAGCCACTTCTTTGGATAGGGAGCCGATTCGTCGACGCCGCGCTGATCGGTGCCGGCAAACGTGACGCTCGGGCTGCTGGTATATACGAGCCGCGAGACGCCCTGTTGCCGACAGCCGGCCAGGACGTTCTCGGTCCCGAGCGTGTTGATGCCGTAGTAGGTCTTCCATGGTCCCCAGATGCCGGCGATTGCCGCGACGTGAAACACGACATCGATCCCACGGCAGGCCGCGCTCACCGCAGCGGCGTCCTGCACGTCGCCTTGCATCGTTTCAACGCCGAGCGCCCCCAACTCCGGATATGCACGCCGAGCGAGGGCCCGCACCTGATCTCCCCGGGCGACGAGCTGCTCAACGATATAGCGCCCCAGGAATCCTCCGGCGCCGGTGACCAGTGCGTGCAAGGCAGATCGTCCGCGATTAGAGGAAAGCCTGCGCGATCTTGAACAGTCCGAATCCGGCGACGCCGACACCCGCCACGAGCCGAACGATCCCCATCACGTTGGCCATCCCCCCCTGCATTTCGTTTCCCCACTTGTCGTGGGCTCTGCCCGTCAGCACATCTTTGAGGCCAAACCCCAGGAGCACCAGTCCCAGCACCAGAGCGCCGCCGCCCAGAACGAGCGGGTTCTCATTGAGCCACTGATTGATCTCTTCGTTTCGTGCCAGCAGGATCGCGTCGAGTCCGGGCATGCTCTTTCTTTCGTGTTCGTTCGTCTTGTTGGATCAATCCCGCGCCGAGTCATTCGTCCGGCGCTTCTGCATTCCCGGCCGCCGGCTTGTCGAACTCTTCGAACAGCTTATTCAATTCCTCCTTGGACGGAGGGCTGTTCTTTTTGGCCGTTGCCGCGACCGGTGCGGGTTCGCTCGGTGGATCCGCCGCGGGATCGTTCGCCGAAGTTATCGCCGCGGTAATCGCTGGCGGTTCACTTAACCCAGCCCCGCCTGGATCAGCAGGCATCTGTCGAGCGGTGATTGGCGCACTCGGAGCCGCTGGTGCTGAGCTCGCCGCGGGCCGTCGGA
>JALORD010000242.1 GCA_025459145.1 Pirellulaceae bacterium
ATGAGCCTCGCCGCTGTCAAACTGGGGATTCACCCGCCGGGCAAACTCGCGGGCCGGATGATCGGCGGCGAGTTCTTTCAGCAGGAACGGGGTCCCCGCCGCGTGCTCCTTTTCCAGCCGGCCGGCCATTCCCCGCAGGTACTCCATAAACTCGTTTTCGCTTTTGCTGAGCCGATCCCCCTTGAAGATCAGAATCAGCGCGGACTCGGCAAATGGCACTTCATAGCCCGTCGGTGTGCCGGGACCAAACCGAAAGAGCGTTCCCGGCTGCATCACGTGTCGGCGGCCGGCCGAGCAGAGGACCCACTTTCCCCGCACGGTGAAGATCAGGCTTTCCGTGCTGTGCGGATGTTCGCCGACGAACATCCCCGCCGGCATGTCGATGAAGTGGGCCTGACAGCCGTCGCCCAGGAGGAGCGGTCCGATTCGCCCTTCGAGCGTCGGCACGCCGGCCGTTTTCTCGGCGTCGCCAATGTCGTTGATGACCTGGATGCCGGGGGCGAGGTGCAGCCGCTGCGGGGTGTCCTCGGTTTTGGGGTCCGTCTCGGGGCCGCTGGCGGCGCGAACCTCAGAAGGCTTATCTGTCGATCCGGCGGCTTTGGTCGGTGGTGGCTCGGCAGCGGTCGGGCGCGCGGCGACCTGTTCGACCCGCTCGGGATATCCTTCGGCAGGCGTCGGGAAATGTTCGTACAGCCAGTCGAGCAGCGCGTGGTAGGCCTTGGCCTCATAGGGGCGGCGAAAACTGGTCAGCTCGAACCGTTCCCGGACCTGCTCGTCCTCGCCGGCCGGTACGCGTTGAAAACTGTGATCGACGCCCTCGATCACGCGACTCGTCGCCTGCTGGTTGCCGGCCTCGTTCAAGATCGCAACAATCCGCGCCGCATGGGCGGGGGGCACGTTCCGATCGGCCGTGCCCGCTAGCGCGAGAACTGGCACCTTGAGGACGCGGAACAGTTCGTCCGGCGGATCGGCCAGTTCCTCGCGGCGGCGTGCCAGACCGCCGACGACCAGCGAGAATCCCTGGTCATCGGCGCGGAATTCGTCCTGGCCGGCCGCGGCGGCCGCCAGCAGCGGCCGGTAGTGTCGTCCCAGCGCGAGTTGATAGCGGGCCTTCGACTCAGCCCACTTCTGCCGCTCGGGGGAACTGGCCGCGAACTCCGCCAGGCAGCCAAAGTTATAGGCGTACAAGCTCTCAGCGGGGCCGCAGAGCGCACCCAGCAGCAGATAGCCGTCGGCGGACGTTCCGGACTTCGCGGCGAGGCAGGCGACATACGCCCCGGCGCTTTCTCCGGCGACGAGAATCTGCGAGAAGTCGCGACTCTTGCGGGCCTGCTGGATCACCGCGGCGGCGACCGCTGCCTCATCGGCGTAGGCTCCCTTCCACTGAGGTCCGGGCTTGCTCTGGCCGTAGCCGATCCGGTCGTAGCGGATCGAGCCGTAGCCGCCAGCCTGCAGGGCTTCGGCCAGCCGCGCTAGCGCATCGCGGGGCGGAGCGCCAGGGGTGAAGTTTCGCCCGTTGCGGTCGTGCGACAGCGAACCGCCGATCAGTACGACGCAGGGAATCCGCCGGTCGACGTGCGGAATGAGCACCGTGCCGTGAACTTCACCCTGCGGCAAATCGAGCCGGAATGCCGACTCCGTGGGATGAGCCTCTGCAGGCCGCTGGTTGGCCAGCGAAAACGCCGCGATGAGCAGGAGAAGCGACAGAGGGGGGCCGGATGCCCCGGGGCGGGCGAACATGGCGGAACCTCAGCGAGGAGTGCGGAAGTTCCGCCAATATAAACCGAAAGGGGACGCGGATTCACTCCGCGCCCCCCTGATGCTGATCGCAATTGTACTGCTCGCGATCGCGATTAACGTACGTGGTGTCGTTTCGGCAGCTACCTCACTTCGACTTCGTCCACTTCCGACCCTTCTTCGAGATAGGCCGCCACGCGGTTCACCGACTTTCGTCCGCCCGCCACTTCGGGTTCGCCGCGCCGCTCTTCGCGCCGGGCGCAGACGATGCAATCCGTAGCGTACGGCAAGTACTTGAGGCGTAGCGGGGCAATCGGCTTCTCGCACGTTTCGCAGCGGCCGTACTCGCCCGTTTCAATCTTCTCGATGGCACGCTCGATTCGCCCGGGCGTCGCCTGCCAGGGCAGCCCGCAGCGCGCTGCGCCGCCGGAGCAACTGCTCTCGGGTTTGTCGCAGGAATTGTGTGCGTGTCATGATCATTCCTCCCAGGTGCAAGCCAGCGTCTGCGGGATCTTGAACCTTCCTGTTGCCTCTTTGTTTGGCCCTAGCCCATTTCCTTGCCGTTTTGACCGCCGAATCGTTCGGTCGATCTGGGTTATGCAACCCACGTTCCATACGTGCATCTGTTCGCGGCTGTTCGCGAAAATCGCTTACGAATCAAACGATTTCGGCGAGTCGTCTCGCCGGCGCAATTGGCAGCCCGGCGACCAACGTGGCTGACGGGAAGCCGCATGCTCACTTCGATGTCGTGATCTCTCTCGGACGACTGTCAAGCCGACAAAAGCCGCTCGCGCACATCGCAAGGTGCTCCATTACAATGAGGCAGATTCGCTCGCGCCCGATGGATCTTGCTGCGGCGCGAATCCTGTCGCGGCGATTGCGAGAAGCCGCAAGTTGTTTCCACCGTGTTGTGCCGCGCAGCACCCTTTCCAGGTTTCGCAACCCGATGCATGGCGACGAACTCATTCGCTGGACGATTCGCCTGGCGCTGGTTTGCTATGTGGCCTACCTGGCGGGATGGCTGGTGGCCGCCGGCCGTGGACGGACAGCGGGCGGGTGGATTCACCTTGCCCGCGGACTTTGGACGGCGGGCTGTGTGTTATTCGTCCTGCATGTGCTCGCTGCCTTTCACTTTGCCCACGACTGGAGCCCTGCTTCCGCTTTCGAAAAGACGGCTGTAGAGACAGAGGCGCTCCTCGGCTTCAGGTTCGGGTCGGGCATTTATTTCAGCTATTTGTTCCTGCTGGTCTGGGTGGCCGATGTCGTCTGGCTCTGGCGACAGCCACTTGCCGGTTTGGCCGGTACGGCAACCAGCGGTGACAGCCTGCCCTCTCGGCCAACCTTCTCCTGGTCACGCCTGCTGATCCACGCTTACCTGCTCTTCATTGCCGCCAACGGGGCGATTGTTTTCGAAGCGGGGCCGACCCGGCCAGCGGGAATCGTCGCCGGTGTGCTCCTGGCAGGTCTGGCCGGCTGGGTGCTGCTCAGGCAGCCTGCGAAAGCCTGGCGAACACCGACAACTCCCGTACCGCCGCAATTCTCGTCGGATAACTGACCCCGACTTCCTCCTGCGCCCCTTACCCAAGCCTCCACTTCGGCCCTCCATGCCCGACACTCCTCTCGCCGCCGAATCCTCTCCCGCCACCGCGCCCGCTGCCGCTCGCGTCGTGCTCAAACCGCGGAAGGCGCTCCCCTTCTATGGCCGCCACCCGTGGGTTCGCGATTCGGCCATTGACCGGATCGAACCGACGTCGATCGCCAGCGAGCATCTGCTCGATCTGGACGGCCAAGTCGTCGACCTTTTGAACGAAAAAGGTCGGTTCATCGCCCGCGGCTACTACAACAGCCAGAGCCGGATTGCCGTACGGCTCTTTACCTGGTCGGCCGAGGAGCCGCTCGACGAAGTGTTGCTTCGGCGGCGGCTCGCGGCGGCGATCGGTCTCCGGCGGCAACTGGGCCTCGAGCCGCCTCCGGGCGATTCGGCCCGCGAGCGCTCGGCGACGCGGCTGGTCTTCAGCGAGGCCGACGGGCTGTCGGGGCTCGTCGTCGATCGCTACGGCGAGCATCTCGTCGTCCAGGTGACATCGCTCGCCTTTGCGCAGCGCGTCGAAGCGATCGTCACGCTCTTGCGCGAACTGCTCGCGCCGAAGTCCGTCGTCCTGCGGACCGAGAAGAGCACCGCGGTGGTCGAAGGGGTGGAACTCGCCGAAGGAAAAGTCTGGGGCGAACTGCCCGCAGGCGCGCTCACGATCGAAGAGCACGGCCTGGCTTACGAGGTCGATCTGCACGAAGGGCAGAAGACCGGCTTCTATCTGGACCAGCGCGAAAACCGGAAGGCCGCGGCGGCCTATGTCCGCGGCGGGCGGGTGCTCGATATGTTCTCGTACACCGGGGGGTTTGCCCTCTGTGCGGCCAAGCTGGGCGGAGCGAGCGAAGTGCTGGGCATCGACGGCAGCAAGCGGGCCGTCGCTCAGGCGAATCGCAATGCCGAGCTGAATGGTCTTGCCAGCGTCCGGTTCGAAGTCGGCGACGGCTTCAAGACGCTGGAGCGGCTGGCCGCCGAGGGAGCCCAGTTCGACATGGTGATTCTCGATCCGCCCAAATTCGCCCGGAACCGGAGCGGCGTGAACCAGGCGCTGATGGCCTATCACCGACTGAATCGCTCAGCCGTGCAACTTTTGCCCGCGGGCGGAGTTTTGATAACGTGCAGTTGCTCGGGGAGCGTGACGCGGGAAGACTTCCAGCTCATGCTCTCGGGCGTGGCCCAAAAGTCGGGCCGCGAGCTGCAAATCCTCGATCAGCGGGGAGCGGCTGCCGATCATCCGGTGAGCGCGACCTGCCTGGAAACCGAGTATTTGAAGTTTTTTGTTTGTCGCGTGGTGTGACGCAAGTCGTTTCCAGGCAGCGATTTGTGGCATGCCAATCAGAAACTCCAGCCCCCCGCTGGGAACTTCCCGGCGGCCGGTAGCGTCCAAGGCGGTGATCACTTGGTGCAGGACGATGACGAGCTGATCGAAGCCACGCTCCGAGGCGACTCGGCGGCGTTTGGTGCTCTGGTGCGAAAGTACCAGGATCGGCTGATCACCGCGCTGCGCTCGGTATCCGGCTCGTCCGAGGAGGCTGAGGACATCGCCCAAGAGGCGTTCGTCCAGGCCTACCTCAAGCTGCCCGCGTTCGCTGGGGAAAGTGCCTTTTATACGTGGCTGTACCGGATCGCCTTTAACGGGGCGATCAGTCGGCGGCGCAAACAGCGGAGCACCGGCTCGGTCGACGAGCGGCGCGAAGCGAGCGGCGCCGAGCCGCGCGACGAAGGCGAATCGGCCCCCGAACGCGTGCTGCGGCAGGAGCGAGCCAGACTGATACAGCAAGCAGTCGCCGAGCTTCCCGAGGAGTTCCGCACGGTGCTGGTCCTCCGCGAGATGGAAGGCTGCGACTACGACACGATCGCCCAGATCCTCGAACTACCGATCGGCACCGTCCGCAGTCGGCTGCACCGGGCCCGGCTGCAACTCAAGGAGATTCTGGCGGCGGTGCTGGGGGAGTGAAGAGGAAGGAGTGCTGGTGGCTAGTGCTAGTTTTTCGGTGGTTGGCGGTCGTTTGGGGAGTTGCTTGTCATTTGTCATTTGAATTTCGTCATTCGTCCTTCTCAATCACTTTCCGGCCTTCGCTTGATCTCTCGTCCGCGTAATTGAAGCGTCCGTCATGAATCGCCCTTTTGAGCCCGAACTGATCAGTGCCTATCTCGACGGCGAACTGCCCGCCGATGAGCGGGCACTGGTCGAAGCGGAACTGGCTGCGAGCCCGGCCGCTCGCCAGTTGCACGACGAGCTTCGCGCGCTGCGCGGCGAGCTAGAGACGCTGCCGCGAACCGCGGCTTCAGCCGGATTTGCCGATCGGGTCGTGGCGGCGGCCGTGGCGGCCAAGCAAAAGGCAGCCAATCCGTCGGCCGGGGAGATTCAGGTCACGCCCGCGTCGGTCACCTCGGCTGCAGGCACACCGGTCCCTGCCAGGCGGAATTGGCTTCCCGGCTCGCTCGCCGGCATCGCCGCCCTGGCTGCGGCACTACTCGTCGCCATCTGGATCGGCGGTGGCTTTAACGGAGATGAGCAGCTGGGGGGAAATAACCTCGCTGGCGGCAACACCGAGATTCCCGATTCCGGCGATGGCAACACGACCAACAACGATCCGACCGACCCGGCACCAGCCGTGGCATCCGCGACCGAGCGGGCCCTGGCACAACTGCGGCAGGCCAGCCCGCAGGCCGGGGAGGCGGTCGTCCTGCGGATTCGCCTGCCGGCGGGTGCCTCGCCGCAAGCCGCGATCGACGAAGCCTTGGCCGCGGCGAAGCTCGGCTATCGCGCGCCGACCGACTTGTCGACCGGTGCGCTCTCGGTGGCCAGCACGTATCGCCAGCAGGTTGCCGACCAGTTCGGCGGTCAGCAGCCAGGGGTTCCGAACCCGGCCCTGCAGGAAGGAACGACGCCCGCGGCCGACGCGGTCTTCATCGAGGCAGCCTGGGATTCGCTCGAACGGGCGATTGCGGCGCTCGCCGATGAGCCGGACGAACAGGTCGAAGTCGCTCCGCTGATGCACGTGGCCGTCGCCGGCCGACCGGGCGACGGCGTCGGCGAAGGTGAAGGGGAAGCGGGCCCGCGCGGGGCTGGAGAAAACGCGGAGCAATTCGCCCAGCGGCTCAATCCGGGGATGTTCCGCCTCGTCAAAGAGACGGCCACCGTGGAGCCTGCCAGTGCTCAAGCGCCAGCCGTCGCAACTCCGCCGAGCGGCGAGCGCCGCGTTCGCGTGCTGATTCTGGTCGAGCGGGCGGCGGAGTAGTCGAGTCGCCGCGCAAGATCGACGCCCTGACGAACCTGGCGCGATCGGCTAAACTGTATCGGTTGTGATAACCCAGCCTGTGCCAGGAAGCCTCGCCCTAGGATTCACGCCGATGCCCGACGTCACGATCAAAGTCCGCGATAACGGCCCCTTGCTTGTCGAAGGTCCGGTGACCGTGATCGACGCCGAGGGGAACAAGTACATGATTCCCGCGGACAAACCGGCGATCGCCCTCTGCCGCTGCGGTCAATCGAACCGCAAGCCCTTCTGCGACGGCACGCACAAGACGTGCGGCTTTGTCTCAATCGAGCGCGTCCCTACAGCTTAACTGTCCGGTAGCAACGTACACGGTCAGGGTACCACGCCCACGCCGCGTGGGCGTACGTTATCAGGCCGGCGCCCACCAATCGACAGGTTGTCCACGTAGGCGGTAGCGCGATTCTGACGCGCAAAACCCGGCGGCGACCGGCGTTTCTGCATACCTCCGCCGCTGTGACTTCCCTCGCGCGCGAATCCTGTTAAGGTTGCCTTCGAGCCAGCGCGGTCAGGAGTCATTCGGGATGCGCGCTGCTCTCGCTGCGGCCCCCCGGATCACAATTCTCCGGCGAGCCGTGCACGCACCGGTCTGCCCCGTCTCCACACCCCAGGAAGGTTTGCCCGTGGATGTTTCTGTGGATGCTGCCAGCACTTCTCTGGAGAATGAATCGACCCCGGGCAGCCGTGCGATCGAGTCGCTCGCGACGGCAGACTCTGCCCAGCCGGCAGAGTTTGCGCCCCCTACAGAGCCGCTCTCCGAGCTACTCGCGGAGCCGCTCACCGAATCGGTTGTCGTCGCTTCCGAGCCCTACGTGGGGCAGTGGAATCATCTGGTCAGCACGACCAACTGGCAGAAGGGGCGGATCATCGTCGAGTGGCGGGAGTCGATGAGCGGCCAGAGCGTGCCGGTCACCGCCTATTCCGACGAAGCGTGGAGCCGGCTGGTCGGCGGCGTGACCGGGCAGCACGTCGGCCGGCTGCGGCGCGTCTATCAGCGGTTTGGGGCGACGTTCCAGCAATATCGGGGCCTGTACTGGAGCCACTTTCACGCGGCGCTCGACTGGGACGACGCCGAAATGTGGCTCGAAGGAGCGGTCGGCAGCAACTGGTCGGTGGCCCAGATGCGCGACCAGCGATGGGAAACGCTGGGCAAACTCGAGGCCGAGAAGCCCGAGTCGGCCGATGTCGTGGCGAGCGAGACCGACGAAGACTTTGAACCGGCACGCACCAGCCAGCCGCGGGAAGGAGCCAGCGGCGAGACGCTGACCGGCGAGTACGGGGAAATTGCGGCCGGCCCGCGCCTCGACGGTCCGGACTTTGGCGATGAATCGCTGCCAGACGCGACGCGCGGCGAGTCGGCCGAGTACGACGCCGCCCCAGGGGACGCTGCCGCGCCGCTCGTCCGACCGTTCGAGCACCTCCCGGAATTGCCCGACGACGTGGCCGAAGCGTTCGAAGGGCTGAAGCTCGCCATCCTGCGGCACAAGACCGACGGCTGGCGCGAAGTCTCGGCGGGCGACATGCTCGCCGCACTCGATGCGCTCAAGTCGCTCGTAACTGCCCCGTCGGCCGAAACGGCGCCGTTTTAGAATGGACCGTCCAAAGTGGGACGACATCGTCGGCGGCCAGTCGTGTGCGAAGACGCCGCCCCCTGCTACGCGCCACATCGTCGCCGGCTCGGATTATCATGCGTCAAGGTCCAGACGTTCGCATCCCCGGTAGGAGGAGAGCGATGAAAAGCGGTTGGCGGCCGGCGATTCTACTCGTGTTTTTAGCAGCGATCGGCAGCGGTTGTGGATCGGGAGGACAGGCGGGCCAGGGCGGGAAAGGTTCGGCCAGCCAGCCGAGCACCGCACAGCCTGGCGGCGACGAGTCGTCAGCCGCCGGCGGTCTGCGGCAGCGAAACGTCAGTGAGTTGCCGGCCGTCGGCGATTATCTGCCGCCGCTCGATGGAGGCAAAGTCGAAGTCGCCGGCCCGGCGGGCTGGACGCTCCTACCGCGCGACAGCAAGTATCTCGTTCGCTTCGTGAAAGGTCAGCCGAGCAGCCTGCCGCGGCTCATGCTGTATGTCGAGGATTCGCCGAACGCCGAGCTAACCGACGTCACCGCCGACAATGCCCAGGCGTGGGCCGCCTGGCTCGACAAGGATCTCGCGCCGCAAAGCCAGCTCGGTGTCCCCGAGCTGAACTTGCCGATCGTCCTCGGCCCGACGGTTTTTCTGCGGCATGTGCGGCTCGCTTCGCTCTCCGGAACGCCGGTGGTAATCCAGTCGCTGCAGACAGTGCAGAATGGCCGGCTGTATAAGGTCGAGCTCGTGTGTGCGGTCGATTCGCCCAATCGCCGCGACTACGAAGCGTCGCTCAAGAAGTATCGCGATGATGGGTATGCCGTGGCGGCCAATATGAAGTTCTCCACAGCGGCGGCCGCAGAAAGTCCGTTGCCCGCCCCCAGCGGCGAGACGAATCCTGCGGCCGCGCCAGAAAATCGTGCCGCGGAGAATGCAGCGGCGGAGTCCCCCGACGCCTCGCCCGCACCGTGAGTTTCCGCCAGGAGTCAACCGCAGATGTCGCAGCCCCCCAACCCGTTTGCCGATCAGCCGCCGAATCAGCAGCTCAATCCGTATGCCCCGCCGCAGGTTCCCGGTGGACAGTACGCTCCGCCAGGGAATTTCCTGCCGCCAGCGGGGACGATGCAGTTCGCCCCTTGCCCCGGTTGCGGCAACACCTGGGCCAGCAAGATCGGCTTTACATGGTGGGGAGGGGTCGTCGGCCCGGCGATTCTTTCGCACGTCAAATGCGCCCGCTGCGGCAATGCCTACAACGGTAAGACCGGCCGCTCAAACACCACCGCGATCGTGATCTACGTCGCCGTCGGCACACTGATCGGGCCGCGTAACGACGAGAGACATTCCCGGCCCCCCCGAGCGCCTGCGGGGACATCCCCCGCATGCTCCTTGGCGAATCGTGCGCGTCGGGCGAAGCCTGCTCGCGGTTCGCACCGAGTACGGGGGCTGCTCGATGGTTTCCCGGTGAGCACTCGCAGCGCTTCCCACGCGCCGC
>JALORD010000243.1 GCA_025459145.1 Pirellulaceae bacterium
ATGACGGGGACTTCCTGCGTCTCGATGGCCGGCGGCTTGAGCGGATCGGAATCCGCGGCCGGCAGACCGTAGGTACATACCAAAAGGCCCCACAGGCCGAGCCAGCGCAGATTCATCAAATCATCTCCAGCAGAGGTGGTCGGTCATTGAAGTGCAGGATTCGCTCGCAAAGTCCCGCCATGGCGAAAACCTGCGGCATCGTCAGGGCGATGAATTGCAGCCCCACCGGCAACCCGCTCGACGAGAGTCCGCAGGGTATTGTAAGCGCAGGCAGTCCCAGGTAGCTCCACGGCGCGTTGAACGCCGGATCGCCGGTAGTGCTGGCGTCGGGAGCCGGACTTGGCGTGGCCGGCATCACGAGGCAGCCAAGCAGATCGCTGCTGGCGCCCAGCAGCGAAGCCAGTTCAGTACGCAGCTTTTCGCGCTGCATGAGTGCTTGGGCATAGTCGATTCCCGAGATCGAATGTCCCTCGTCGAGCAGTTCCGCGACCTTCGGGCCATACTGGGAGCGCTCGGCCGGAAAAGTTTCGCGGTGGTACGCGGCAGCCTCGACGGCCATGATTTGTTTGTGCCAGGTGAGGATGTCGCCAAACGATTCGGGCAAGACCAGCTCGCGGACCAGGACTGAACTCCGCAGCCGCTGGATCGCGTCGGACGTGATCTCGCGAACGTCCGCCGTCGCCCGCTCGAGCAGCGGGCTGTCGACGACGAACAGCGTCTTGTTCGCGCCGTAGCAGTCGAGCCAGAACTCCAGATCGTGCCGGGCCCACTTCATCGTGTAGAGGCTGTCGATGCTGCCATGGGCCCCGATCGCTAGCGGCTGCCAGACCGCGTACAAGTCGGCCACGGTACGGGCAATCGGGCCGACGTGGTCGAGATGCATCGTCAGCGGTACGACCCCGTCGAGGCTGATGTCGCCATGTCCCGGCTTGAGGCCGCTCACGCCGCAGTAGGCCGCCGGGCGGATGATGGAGCCGCCGGTCTGCGTGCCCAGGGCGGCGAGGCACATTTCGAGCGCGACGGCCGCGGCACTGCCGCTCGAGGAGCCCCCCGGCGTTCGCGACAGATTCCAGGGATTGCGGGTCGGCGGCGGATCGAAGCAGGCCCACTCGGTTGTCGTTGTCTTGCCCAAGATGATCGCCCCCGCTTTGCGGAGCCGGGCCACGACCGTGGCGTCTCGGGCGGCGACATGCCCCGTCCGCAGCGTGGAAGCACACCGCGTCGGCCAACCCGCGACGTCGATAATGTCCTTCACGCCGATCGGCACGCCGTGCAGCGGGCCGAGCCATTCCCCTTCGTCGGCCAACTGCGCCAGTCGCTCGGCCTCGCGGCGCGCTCCTTCGGCATCAACCAGCACCCAGGCGTGAATGTCGCGATCGAACTCATCGATTCGGGCCAGACAATGCTCGACCAGATCGAGGGGCGTGAGCTCACCCGAACGCATCCGCTGCGCCGCCTGCGAGATCGTGGGGAATTCGGTCAGCATGCGGCGAGCGGGGGAGTGTGTGAGAGAGCAATCCAGATGGCGTGGTTAGTACCGATAAGCATACCCAGTTGTGTCACCTCGTGCCCGGGCTTCGAATGGCAATTGCCGCCCGCGGGCGCAGAGCGCGGCCTCGGATGCTGCCCGCTCGCAATTTCCTTTCTCGCTGACCTGCACCATGACTCCCGACAAGATCCGCTTTCGCCCCGAACAGGTTGACGCGTCGGCTTGGATTGCTCCCACGGCGGTTGTCCTGGGTGAAGTCTCGATAGGTCCCCAGGCGACGGTCTGGTATCACGCGGTCCTGCGGGGAGATACCGAAGCAATTCGCGTCGGCTGCGAGACCAACGTGCAGGACGGCTGTATTCTGCACGCTGATCCTGGTTTCCCTTGCACGCTGGGGGACCGGGTGACGCTGGGGCATGGGGCGATCGTTCATGGCGCCACGGTCGCCGACGACTGCCTGATCGGCATGCGGGCCGTCGTGATGAACGGCGCCAAGATCGGCCGCGGGAGCATCGTCGGCGTCGGCGCGATCGTCATGGAGGGGCATGAGATTCCGCCCGAGAGCGTGGCGATTGGAGTGCCGGCCCGCGTCGTGCGACAGGTGACGCCGCGCGATCGGGAGCGGATCGCGCATGCCGCGCGGCACTATGTGGAAGCGGGCAAGGTGTACCAAGCCGAGGCGGATACTGGGACTGGCTAGTTCACGATGGCGCGGGCTGCCGCTTGCTCACTGCGCAGGCCACCGCGCAGGTCGAACAGCCCCCACTCGCACAGCCGTTCTCGGCCTCGTCAGTGCCGCAGCCCGGACCGCAACCAGCCAGGAGCGTCTCCGTGAATTTCCGAAACTGGACCTGCGCTTCGTAGACTTCAGCCAGTTCTGCCGTGAGGGCGTCGAGTTCGGGAGTCGTCTCCCCCAGAAAGTAGAAATAAAGCGACTGCCCGTCGAACAAATGTTCAACATCGACCAGTGTGGCGTCGATGCCGCGCTCGATCAATCGCTCTTCACAGGCGCGATATGCCGCCTCGCGATTGCGCTCGAGCCGCGCCAGGAGCAAATCGTCTTGGGCCGTGATCCGGCGGAGCAGCGTGCCATCGGCGGCATCGCTCGTCCGGCCCTCGGCCGCCGACAGCACTTCCCCCACTTCGAGCCCGCGCGGGGTGCGGCATACGACGCGGGTCCCCCGCGCGTAGCATTCGGCTCCGGCCGACTGAAAGCAGCCGACCGTGGCGAGCGCGCCGACGCGGACATAGTGCAGGCCTAACATGAATTCCCAGTGGGAGTTAGAATCCGAAAGCTAGATTCCATCTTGATTGATTCCGCTCCCGCTGCCAAGTTCACACGCATGACCCTGACCATCGATCAGCCGTCGTCGCATCAGCCGTCGTCCTCGGCCCCTCCCGCGACCCGCGACTGGATGGCGCTGGCCGCCCAGGTACTCGCCGGACATCGCCTGTCGGAGGCCGAAGCGCTGTCGATGCTGCGCAGTTCGGACGACGAATTGCTGGAGCTGCTTTCCGCCGCGTATCGCATTCGTCGACGGTGGTTCGGTAAGACGGTGCAGCTCTATTTCCTGATGAACGCCAAGAGCGGGCTGTGCCCCGAGGATTGCCACTACTGCTCGCAATCGAAGGTCTCCGAGGCGGAGATTCCGAAGTACAACATCCTCAGCCGCGACAAGTTGCTCGACGGCGCACGGCTGGCGGCCGAGCGGGGGAGCAAGACCTACTGCATCGTGATCTCGGCCCGCGGGCCAAGCGAGAGCGAAATGCGGGCGGTCGAAACGATCGTCCCTGAAATCAAATCGCGCTACGACCTGGAGGTCTGTGCTTGCCTGGGGCTGTTGAATCCCGATCAGGCGCAGCGGCTGGCGGCGTGCGGCGTGAACAAGGTGAATCACAACCTCAACACGAGCCCGGAACACTACGAGAAAATCTGCACGACGCACACTTATCAAGATCGGGTCGATACGCTGCGGGCGGTCCGCTCGGCGGGGCTCGCGCTTTGCTCGGGCGGCATCATCGGCATGGGAGAACGCGACGAAGACGTTGTCCGAATGGCGTTTGAGCTGCGCGATCTGGCTGTCGAATCGATCCCGCTCAACTTCCTGATCGGCATCGACGGCACGCCGCTCGCTAAGACGAGCGACCTGACACCGCGCTACTGCCTGAAGGCGCTGGCCATGTTTCGGTTCGTCAACCCGCAGAGCGAACTGCGGATCGCGGGCGGCCGCGAACAGCATCTGGGGAGCCTGCAGCCGCTGGGCCTGTATGCCGCCAATTCGGTCTTCATCGGCGACTATCTGACGACCAAGGGACAAGCGCCCGAGGCCGATTACCGGATGATCGAGGAGTTGGGCTTTGAAGTAACCCGGCAGGAAGAGGTTCCGGCCGGGCACTCGTAGGCATCTGTGGATCGTGGGTTTCCCCTCACCCCGACCCTCTCCCCTCGGGTGAGGGGGTAGTTGGCACGCACTGCAACAGCGCCATAGCGGTTGTTACTTCGCCAGCAGGCAGCCGACGATGAACCAGCCGTCGTCTTCGGTCTGGACGTAGAATCCGCCCGGACCGAGGTATTTGCTGATCTGCCCAAATGCCGGCAGCTTCGTGCCGTCGATCGCCGGTTCGCGACCTTCCTTGGCGCTGGCCAAGCCGTTGATCAGCCGGGCGGCGAGCGTCTCGGCTTCCGGCAGCTTGTTTTCTTTCACAAGGTCGTAGGTGGCCCGATAGGCCTTCTCGGTCCGGGTGAAGAAGCGGAAGCTGTCGCTGGCGGAGCCGAGGCGAACGAGGGCGGCATCGACACGGACGAAGTCGGGTGTTGCCCCTAAGCTTACGTCGTTGCCCTTGGCTTTCTCGGCTTTCGACCTTTCCACCTTCTCGATGAATTCGGTGATGAACTCGACGTGCGACGCCACGATCAAGTGCCCTTCGAACACGGTGAGCGCCATGTTGGGAATCGCCGGCCCTTCGTCGTCGGCGCCGGCCTCTTCTTCCGCAACGCTCGTGAAGCCGACTCCTTCGATCTTCAGCTCCGTGTCTTCAGCCAACCCTTCGTCCTGGGTCAATTCCCAAATCACTTGCGTGCCGATGACCCGCTTCTTGGCGGCCGGATCGGCCTTAAAGGCTTTTTCGAGCGTCTTGGCCACAACTGCCGGATTGTTGACGTCGACCAGGACCATGAGCCGTTCGCTCTTCAAATCGACCGGCAGCTTGACGTCGCTCATCACGGTGACGCGCGTGCCGAGCAGATTGACGAGTTCCTTGCGGATGTCGATCATCGGCCCGTTGGGGTCGACCTTCATGCTGAGCCAGATTTCGTCAAAGAGTCCCTCTTCGCCAGCGATGGCGTCGACCAGCGTTTTCGAGTGTTCGAAGGCGTCCTTGATGTTCCAGTTTAACGTCAAGTAGCTGGCGACATCGGCCATCGCCCAATCCTGCGGATGGAGCGCAGGCCGCCCCGGGGCATTCGGAAAATCGAGCATTCGCATTGCCAGTTGATACTTGTCTTTCCCTGTAGCGCCGGCAGCCGGCGGTGCATAGACAAACGACCGATGCAGGATGTCTTCGTTGCCCGTTGAGAAGAACACGTATCCACCCAGCCCCTGAGCCGCACCGAAACCCTGTTCGCGGAGTGTCTTGACCAGGTCGGTCCCGCGGCGGCGGCGGCCCCCCTGCATGGCCCGGCTCACTTCGGCATAGCCGAAGGGTTCGATGAACCAGCGGAGATTCTCCTGCACGCCTGCGGCGGCCTTTTTGTTGCGATCCATGGCCGCCTTGAACGCAGTGAGGGACGCTAGTGTACCGGCCAGATCCTTGGCATCGAACCGCTTGGCAATCTCGGCCGCGACCTTCTCATCGTCGGCGACCACCAGGACTTCGTTCTTAATGAAGTAGAGCGATTTCTCCGCGACCTTCTCGCCCGCGGCCAATGGCAGCGTGTAGACGGTGGCTTCCACACCCGCGAGTTTCAGCGTCGAACGGACGGCCTTGTTCGCGGCTTGATTGGCGTCCACCTTTTTCAGCAGCGCATCGGCCTGCTGGCGATTGCCGGTGATGTCAACAATTATCACCGTGGCATGTGATGTCTTGTCCTTTATGTCCGGCTGGATGAGCCCCAGGGCAACTTCCCCCGAAGAGACTCCTTCCATGTCGGCCCATTTCAGCCCCATCCGCTTGCCAGCCTTCTCGAGCTTTGCGCCAATCTGCGACTTGGCATCGTCAATGAATTCCTTCATCACCGGATCGTTGACGAGTTGCCCCAGTTGGGTTTCGCGGAACTTGGCCCGCAACTCTTCCACGTTATTGGTGGAGACGAAGGCCTTAGTCGAGATCGGCAGAAGGTTCTCACTGGGAGGGGCTGCCCCCCAGGCAAAACCGGTGACAAGAAGCAGGCCAATAGAAGCCAATAGCTGGGTAGCAGAACGCGCCACGAGGAGTCTCCTTTGCTGCGAACCTTCGCGGAAAAGGCCGGAGAGGTTTTGTGCGACGGCGAGATGGGCTGGGCCGGGCGATGCGACAGGGCCAGCAGCCCTCCGACATACGCGTCGCGCAGCAGTTTCAATTTCTATCGGCATTCTCCTGGTCAATAACTACGGCACTGACAAAATCTGCCCGCAGCCATCAACCACTCGCCGTTTCCGTCGCCCCTGATCTTAAGGCATTTCAGGCAAGCTGGTAAAGCCACGTTGCCTCTGCGGGCTGCGGCGCTGGTTGGGCTCGGGCGACGTCATCAGGAGAAACGGATGGGGAGATTCGTTCGACAAGGCACCTCCCAGAGTTCCTAAGGCTCCCAGCCCGCCAAGACGCTGTAATTGCGCACGTTACGCTGGACCTCGTCGGCACTCAGCCATCGTGTGAAGATGCTGAGGGCTTCGATCGACCCTTGCCAACTCCCGCGATCGGCTCCGTCAGCGCCAATCACCAGACGCTTGGCTTGCCAAACTCCCGGCGATCCCCGCAGATCAACCTCCGAAGCGAGCAGTTGTCCGTCTTGGTAGACAACCATCTCTCCGGAGCGATAGCAGATCACGAGATGAGCTCGGCCGTTTTTAAATGCAGGCACGAACTCAATCGTGTTCCCGTCGGGCGACTTTTCCGCAGATTGCAGTGTGAATCGCCAGCGATCTCCCTGCTGTTCCAACTGCATGTCAGCCTTCCCGTCGCCACTGACGAGCGACAGCACGGTGCCCGCTTGCTGCGGTTTGCTATCCGGCAAGTGGAGCACCACTTCGAACGAAAACTCACGCGCATCCTGCAAGAGGCGGGCGAGGTCGACTCCTGCATCCTCGGAATCGAAGTAGCCTCCGGACAGTTCCAGCCAACCCAGGTTGGGATCGACCAGGGCGCTGCCATACGCTGCCAGGGGCGTTTCGAGCCAGCCCGCGGAGTTCGGATTGCGGACCAGAATTCGGTGCGAGAACGGATCGTGCCAGTACACCTGACCCGTGGAGTCGTCCGGCCAATGGACAGCCGAGCGCTCGAACTTTTCCGCCGAGGCAATGCCTTGACTTCCGGCGCTGACGATCATTCGCGGCCCGCCTGCCACGCGGTCGAGTTGTACTTGGCCCGTGGTCACCTGCAGCCAAGTCTCGCTGGCCCCGACGGTGAACCGCAGTTCCGTGCCGAGCACGGTGGCCGTGGCGTGCGGCGAATGAAAGACCATCGGTGCTCCTGCCGGCTGGGGCGCGACTCGGGCCCAGACCTCGCCCACGTCAACGCGAACGCGCTTCGCACCCGAGTATTCATCGACTTCGAGTGAGATTTGTGATCCGCCCGCAATCGAAACTGAGGTGCGATCGGCATACTCAAGCGACAGTTGTGCCTTAGCGGGAATCTCGATCCGCTGGCCGGAAAACAGCGTGGCGGCTGCAGCGAGCGCTGCGCCGTTCGAACTTCCCTGGGCGACCACCTGGCCTTCGACCGCGGTGACCTTTGCAACGGGAATCGGGGCCTGCGGCAGAAACCGAGGGACGTAGAACACGCCGATTGCGCCCGCGACGAGCGACAAAG
>JALORD010000244.1 GCA_025459145.1 Pirellulaceae bacterium
CAAAAGTACCTCAACACGCCCGACATAATACAACCTGCACCCGACGTTGTCCCCGAACCCGCCTCGCTGGCTTTGTGGGGCCTCGGTATGGGATTGATCGGCTTCGGTGCCCGTCGCCGGTTGCAGAAGGCCAAGGCGTAGGCTTCGCTGCAACGCCTGCCACGTGATACAAGCCGGACTGGCAAACAGTCCGGCTTTTTCATTTCTTGTTGTCTCGAAGCTGGCTACCTCGCAGCTTGGTCATCGCAAATCTCCCCCAAGTTTCCCAGACTTCGCTGAGTACTTCTCAGCCGCAGGTTGGTTTTAACTGCAGCTGGAAAGGCGCTTCGCAGCAAGTCGAGAAGAAAGTCGAAAATAAAGCTTTTCGCTTGTCACGCCGCCACTGTAATGAACACCTGACCGGTGGACAATAAACCTTTAGAGAAGAAGCGTTGCGCTTTCAGAAAAGCGTAAATTCCCGAGAGAATTGCACCTTTTGCCCCTCGATGTTCATGTTCGCCCGAATACTTGCGGTTTCGCTGCTTGGATTATTAACTCTGACTCATGCAGCCTCCGGCGCAGTGTTGACCGCCAAGTTGTCGCGACCAAGCGTCTACGGGGGCAGGCACGGCGGTGGCGAATTCCTCGCGAAGGTTTACGAGGATGGAGTTCTGATCGGAGAAATCGAAACCTATTGCCTCGAGTTTAGCGAGCACATTCAACTCGGTACGACCTATTACGCGAGCATTGATCCGATCGCTGTACGGGGAGGTGGTGGTGCTTTAGGTACGGCGCCCAATACGTATGATCCGCTGGGACAGCAAACTGCTTGGCTTTATGCCAAGTACGTAGCGAATGAGTTGGACTCAATGGTGACGGGCACCGTTTCGCTCGGCGAGTTCAAGAACGGTTTCCAAAAGGCGGTTTGGAATCTCGAACAGGAGCCGTTCACGACAAGTGGCTACACCTCTGATGAAAACACCGTTTTCAATAGCCTCCTAGCGCTCGCAGCGGGATCTGGTTACTCTGGAGATATTGGGCCCCTAGGCTTCGAGTACATTGTTCCCCTCGGTCCTGACAGCGAACGCGTCTATACGGTTTCTGTTTTGAATCTGTACCAAGACGCTGCAATGACAATGCCGCATCAAAGCCAGCTCTACTATACGGTTTTTGAGCGCCCGAGGGCCCCGGGCGACCTCCCCGAACCGATGACCCTCGCCATGTGGAGCGGTCTGTCGATCTTGGGTCTTGGAATGGCTCGCCGCCACCGCAGGAAGGAATCGGCCTAGCCCAGCTGCGAGCGTCGATCATATCGACGCGTGCAACTCGCTGACGCAACATCTGAGGCCCTGGCGACTTCAAATCGCCGGGGCCTTTTTTGTGGCGGTGATGGTGGCTAGCGTTGATGGCGCGACGCCGTCTGGACTTGGACCGCGTGATCTGGCGCTGACGGAGTTGCGAGCGATTGACGTTCACCGCGACCACTGGTCGCGGCATCGAACTATCATCGAACTCTGACGCGACCGCTGGTTGCACACTAGCCACCAGGGACGCTTCGTGTTCAAAATGGACGACTCGAGTTGCACTTGGGCTGCGTTCACGGCATTCGACTATCGCCTAAGCACGATCCCAATGTTCGACGAGCTGGTCGCCCTCCTGTGCAGTGAACGGCCCCGATGAGAACCCCACGACCCATGCAGCAAACACGCCCGAGTGTCTTCGCGACCCACGCAATGACATTCTGTGGCCAGTGGGTGCTCATCCTCGTTTCGTGGATCGGCACCGTTTCGGCAGCGCCCGGCGATCCGGCTCTGCCCGGACACCACCCGCTCACTCGGTCGCAGGCAGGAGAGGTGCTGATCGCCGAGTTTCGCTGTGCGGCGTGTCACACGGACATCGAGCCAGGTGCAGTGCCGGAGAAGATGGCTCCTGATTTGGCCGAAGTGGGTGCGAGGATCTCGCCGGAATACCTCCGGCGATTTCTGGCGTCGCCCGCGTCGACTCATCCGGGGACAACAATGCCGGACCTGCTGTTTAACCATCCGGAGGCAGACCGAGACCGGATCGCGGAAGCGCTGACGCACTTTCTCGTGGCCCAGTCGAAGGCTGTCTTTCCAGCGGAAGCACCCGCCCCGATTGATCGTCAGCAAGGCCAAGCCCTGTTTCACTCGGTGGGCTGCGTGGCGTGTCATGGCCCGCAAGAAACACTCACCGAGGCGCAGCAGAATCCGAAACGCAACGACGACGACAACGAGGATTCAGACAAAGAGAATGACGACAACGAGGATCCGGCACTCGGCGCGAAGCGGGCCATCGAGCCCACGGCTGTCCCCCTGGGGCATGTTGACGCCAAGTACAGTTTGCGATCTCTCAGCGAGTTCCTCTTTCAGCCGTTGCGGGTCCGAAGTTCCGGGCGCATGCCCGACCTGAAGCTGACTCCCGCCGAGTCGCTGGCGATTGCCGGTTATCTGGTGGGAGAGCAGCCGCCCTCGGGAGCGGCATTGGCGCCCGACGCAGCGCTCGTGGCGCAAGGGAAAAAGTACTTTCAGCAGCTCAACTGCGCGGCGTGTCATTTGTTACCCGGCATTCCGGCGGCTCCGCCGGTGGGGTCGCTAACGACAGCGGACCTGACTCGCGGCTGTCTGTCGAAGACAAGCGTGCGGAGCCCTCGGTTTGCACTCACCGACGTGCAGAGCAAGGCGATTGTCGCCTCGCTCCGCGACGGTCCGACAGCCGACTCGGACCAAGTGGTGGTGGCGAAAACACTGACCGCCTTTCGCTGCATCGCCTGTCATGTTCGCGATGACTATGGAGGCGTGCATGACGCGCACAACCCGTACTTTTCCGGCAGCGAACTGAAGCTCGGCGACGATGGTCGCATACCGCCGCCGCTCACACTGATCGGAGCGAAGCTGCAGCCGGCCTGGATGAAGAAAGTGCTGTTCGATGGCGAAAGCGTCCGCCATTACATGAGGGCGCGGATGCCTCAGTATGGCACGGCCAATCTCCAGCACTTGCCCGGCATCCTGGCTCGGCTGGATGTCATGGAGGGCCAGGAAATGAAGATCCCCAGCCCTGAGAGTCGCTCGGCGAGCGAGCGCGAACGTGAGAAACTGCTGCGGCAGGCAGGTCGCGAACTGCTCGGCGACAAAGGACTGAACTGCATTGCCTGTCACCACTTCAATGGCAAAGCGGCCGAAGGGAGTCAGGGAATCGATCTGCTCACGACCTATCCCCGCCTTCAGCCGGTCTGGTTCAATAGTTACCTGCGGAACCCCGGCGCGTTTCGCCCACGAACCGTGATGCCGTCGGCCTGGCCCAATGGAGTTGCCGCGCACACGACGATTCTGGACGGCAACACGGATCTGCAGATCGAAGCCATCTGGTATTACCTGTCGCTGGGAACATCGGCCGCCGATCCATCCGGAATCCGCGGAGTGAGTACGAAACTGACGGTCGAGGACCAGGCCAAGACGTATCGCGGACGCAGCCGAGTGGCAGGTTTTCGCGGGATTGCCGTCGGCCTGCCGGAGAAGCTGAGCTACGCCTTCAATGCCGAAACCGGAACGCTCTCCGCCATCTGGCAGGGTGACTTCATTGGCGTGAATTGGAGCGGCCAGGGTTCCGGGGACTTTAGTCCGAGCTCCGAGCCCATCACTCTGGCTCAGGATGTGTCGTTCGCCCCACTCGCGGACGAAAGCGATCCGTGGCCGCTGATGCCGGTGATGACCAAGCAGGCCCGGACCAATCCCAACCCGCTCTATCCCAAGAATGTCGGATATCAATTCCGCGGGTACTCCCTCGGCGAATTGTCGATTCCCACGTTCAGGTACCGCAGCGGCACGATTGAGATCGAGGATCGGTCGGTGGCCGCAGGCGCGGGCGACCGACAACAGCTGAAGCGCGTCCTCGTGTTGGACTCGCCGACGCAGCAATCGGTTTGGTTTCGCGCGCTCGCGGGAGACATCGTCCAGGAGTCCGACCGTGTCTTCCGCAGCGGTCGACTGCGGCTGACGATTCCTCCGACCGAAACGAAACAAAGATCGCTGTCCGACGAACCGCAGCGATCCGAGTTGCTGCTGCGACTGCAACTGCCCCCCGGCAAAACAACGCTGGAGTTCCTCTATGAACCACTCCCCAAGTAGTTACCTGCGACTCCTGGGCCTGCTGCTGCCGCTCGCGATGTCGGCGCCGGGGACGCTGCGCGCCGAGGAGGTTGGCGAACGCTGGGGAACCGAACAGCGCGAGCGCGAGTATTACCCGATCGTCACGATTCCGCTTCCCCCAGACACGGTCATCGAGGCTGGAGCTTTTACCGTGTTGCCGGATCGGCGCGTGGCGGTGGGAACGCGGCACGGGGAAATCTTTCTGATTGACGGCGTCGATGCGGCCAAGCCAATCCCGTCGTTTCACCGGTTCGCGACAGGACTGGACGAGATCTTCGGGCTGGCCTGGAAGGACGACGCGCTGCTGGTCACGCAGAGCTGCGAATTGACACGCGTTCGCGACGCCAGCGGCGACGGCGTGGCCGATCGTTTTGAAACCATTTCGGATGCGTGGGGATATGCGAACTACCACGAGTATGCGTTCGGCTCCAAACCCGATGCGGAGGGAAACCAATTCATCGCGCTCGGCCTGTCAGAGTCCTACTACTCGCATGCCTTAAACCGCGGCTTCATTATGAAGGTCGCCCCGGACGGTACGACCACAGCGTTCGCCAGCGGCCTGCGCAGCCCCGGCGGGATCGGATTCGATGAGCACGGCGCGCTGTTCTATGCGGAAAGTCAGGGGCCGTGGAATTGTTCGTGCAGTTTGAAGGCCGTGTCCCAGGGGAGCTTTCACGGTCATCCGGCAAGCTTCGAGTGGTACAAGCAAGCCCCCGAACTGGGGCCTGTGCCGCCCATGCCGACGTCGGGAACTCGCATCGCGACCGAAAGGAATCGAGTCCCACAACTGGTCCCCTACGCGGTCATCTTTCCCTATATTCGCATGGGTCGGTCCATCACGGCGTTTAGCGTGAATCGAACTCAGGGCAAGTTTGGGCCGTTTGAGAACCAGATGTTCCTCGGCGACTACACGCAATCAATCCTGATGCGTGCCACGACCGAACAGGTCAACGGTGTGTGGCAGGGAGCCTGCTATCCATTCCGCGAGGGCCTTTCCACCGGCATCCTGAGCGTCGAATTCACTCCCGGTGGCAACTTGCTGTGTGGCGGAACCAACCGCGGCTGGCCGGTTCGCGGGATCAAGCCGTTCGCCCTCGAACGACTCGAATGGAGCGGCAAGATGCCCTTCGAGATCAACCGCATCACGATCCAGCCGGATGGCTTCCAGATCACATTCACCAAACCGGTGGATCGAGACACGGGGAGTTCGACGGACTCGTATTTGATCTCTGCGTTTACGCACCCTTATCACAGCGGCTACGGCGGACCGGAAATCGAACAGCACCAGCCGGGCGTGACAGCCGTGGCGCTGGCCGAAGACGGACTCTCCGCCAGAATCACTCTCGACAAGCTCGACCAGGGGTTCGTGTACGAATTCGATCTCGTGCGCCTGCGCTCGCGCGACAACGAAGAGTTGCTGCATCGCAACGCGTTCTACACCGTCAATGAGATTCCTGCCCGCTAACGACGCGGTTCATAGTTGCTCGTCGCTCCGCGATCAGAATCGCTGGATCGCGGACCGATCCTCGACAAACGTTTCGCAAACCGCCCTTGATTGCTCGACCTGGGAACGCCGTCCATGCAACGAAATGCTGGTCTCTCGACCTTGTGTGCGGTGCTCGTGGGGGTTCTGCTCGCGCTTGTGGCAAGTCCTCGACTGCAGGCCGCCGAGCATCCGGTCCCCGACAGCCCGCTGTGGCTAACGTATTCCGGCGACCAGGGGCCGGGAGCAGGCAAGCACATCATTCTGATCGCGGCGGATCAGGAATATCGCAGCGAGTATTCGATGCCGATGCTGGCGCGGCTATTGGCCAAGCATCATGGGTTTCACTGTACCGTCCTGTTCAGTCTGAATCAGGACAACGACGTCGATCCGACACAGAAGATTCGCTGGGAGGACAAGACGGTCACTCATAACATTCCCGGCCTCGAGCATCTGGAAAAGTGCGATCTGGTCATTTTGTTCAGCCGCCTCATTTCCCTGCCGCCCGAACAAATGCAGCACATCTACAACTACCTGGATTCCGGAAAGCCGATCATCGGCATCCGCACCGCCAATCACGGTTTCATTGGCTTCGACTACCAAAAGGACGGCCAGAAGATCGACTTCGGCGAAGCCGTGCTGGGTGGTTCATTCCGCAACCATCATGGCCGCTGGCAGCAGGATTCCACACGCGGCATCATCGTCGAACAGAACAAGAACCACCCCGTTCTCAAGGGTGTCCAAGACATCTGGGGTCCGTCGGATGTCTATCGCACCTACAAGGAAGGGGGCACGCTGCCCGCAGATTGCCTGCCGCTGGTCGACGGCCAGCCATTGATGGGTCGCAAACACGACGACGCGGTGAATCCAGGGCTGATTCCGTTGCCGGTCGCCTGGGTGAAAACCTGGACCGGCAACCGCGGGCACACCGCACGCGTCTTCCATGTCACGATGGGCAGCGCCCAGGACTTTCACAGCGAGGGGCTCCGCCGCCTGACCGTGAATGCGGCCTACTGGTGTTTACACCTGGAGACCGACATCCGCGACAACTCCTGCATGGACATCGTCGGTCCGTACAACCCGCCCGACAGCGGCTTTGCCTTCCAGAGGCTGAACATTGTGCCGAGAAAGCCCAGCTTCTACAAATAGCAACACCCTTCTTCAACGCCCTGACACAACCACTTGCGCATGGTCATTGCTGTGGGGAAAACGCCGCTTTGTTTTCGCCTCGGATGCAACCTGAAAGGAATTACACGGTGTCGACTTCGGACGTTTTTCGTGGCTGTATGCCGGCGCTGATGACGCCGTGCTTTCCGGATCGCTCGGTGAATTACGAGGCGCTCGTCCGCAAAGCGCGGGAATTGATCGGCGTGGGGATGCGAGCCGTCGTGTACTGCGGCTCGATGGGGGACTGGCCGCTACTCACCGATCAGCAGCGGCAGGAGGGGGTGCGGCGGCTTGTCGAGGCGGGAGTGCCGGTGGTTGTCGGCACCGGGGCGCAGAACCCGCGACTCGCGGCAGAACATGCGGCTCATGCCAAAGCCGTGGGTGCGGCGGGGCTGATGCTGATCCCCCGACTGCTGTCGCGAGGCAACTCGGCGTCGGCTCAGCGGGCCCATTTTTCCGCGATCTTGAAGGCGGGCGGTGATCTGCCGGCGGTGATCTACAACAGTCCCTACTACGGTTTTCAGACCAAGGCCGAGTTGTTTCAGCAGTTGCGGAGCGAGCATCGCAATCTGGTCGGCTTCAAAGAATTTGGCGGAGCGGAATCGCTAAGCTATGCCGCCGAGTTCATCACCAGCGGCGATCCCGATCTGGCGCTCATGGTGGGTGTTGATACGCAGGTCTTTCATGGCTACGTGCGTTGCGGAGCGGTCGGAGCCATCACCGGCATCGGCAACGCGCTGCCCAAGCCGGTGCTGAGGCTGATCGCCTTGTGCGAGCAAGCCGCGGCCGGCGACGCCGCGGCGCGGCGACACGCGCTAGAACTCGAAGAAGCACTGTATGTGCTCTCGAAGTTCGATGAAGGGCCGGACCTGGTGCTCTTCTATAAGTACCTGCTGGTCCTGGAGGGGAACCCCGAATACGAGCTGAACATCCACGAGTCAGATGCTCTCAGCCCCTCGCAGCGCGAGTTCGCGCGGCACCAATGGCAACTCTTCAAGCACTGGTGGAGCACATGGCCGGCAGCAGGTAATTGAACGACGGGTCCATCCTGGATGCGCAGCGGCGGCGGACGAAGGAGTGGCCAGCGCTCACCGCACCTGCCCTTGGGCGCGGATTTGTTCGAGCAGGGCCGAGAGTTCCTGCACTTTGTCGGGCTGTTCGGCATAGAGATTGTGCTTCTGCGCGAGGTCCTTGCGGAGGTTGTAGAGCTCGCCAGGATGCGGGTTCTGGCGATAGCCATTCGCCTTGTCGAACCATTCGGGCACTTTACTGACTCCGCCGGATTTCGCGGCGATCAGCACCCAGTCGCCGTGGCGGAGCGCGTACCCGCTAGCGTTGGTGTTGTGAACCAGTGTGTCGCGCACGCTGGGTGTTTGGCCGGCCAGAAGCGAGAGCTGGTTGTAGCTGTCTTCGGCGGAACCGGACGGAATCTCTGCTTCGACTACGTTCGCAATGGTCGCGTAAATGTCGATCTGGCTCAGCAGGCCGTCGCTCACCTTGCCCGCGGGAACCCGGCCCGGCCAACGCACGACCAACGGCACGCGATGGCCTCCTTCCCAGAGGTCGCGTTTCACGCCGCGCAGCGGGCCCATGCTGCGGTGCTGAAAATTCCGCAGGCGATCGTAGGCGTAATGTTCCGGACCGTTGTCGGCGGTGAAAATGACCAGCGTGTTGTCCGCGAAACCGCCGTCCTGCAAGGCCTCGAGCACGCGACCCACGGTGTCGTCCGTCTGGGTGACGAAATCGCCGAAACCGCCAGCCTGCGATTTGCCGACAAAGTCCGGCGTCGGAACGATGGGTGCATGCGGCGAGGTGAAAGGAAAGTAGAGGAAGAACGGCTCGTCCTGCTTCTGCTGACCGATCCACTCGACAGCTTTCTCCGTCAGTTTCGGCATGACGCCCCAGAAGTCCCAGTCCTTTACCGAGGGTCCCGGCCGAGCTTCCCACGAGCCTTCGGCCGTCGGCTTCGGCGTGGAGAGCGGTACGGTCGGTTCGGTGATGACACGGTCGTTCTCGAACCACGTATACGGCGGGAAATTCGGCACATCGTCGCCGAAGTAATAGTCAAAGCCGTGCGACAACGGCCCGCCCGGGATCGGCTTGCTCCAATCAAAGCTGTGCGGCGCGAAGCCGCCCCGAG
>JALORD010000245.1 GCA_025459145.1 Pirellulaceae bacterium
GCCGGCGCGCGGTGGCCGGCGACCGAAAGCTCCTGCTTCTTCGCGTCGTACTCGACCATCACGTCCCGAATGTTGAGCACCACCTCGCGGGCCTCGCCCAGCTCGAATTCAACCTGCACCTCGACCAACTCGGCCCGGATCGCGTCGAGCGGGTTTTTGTCGCCTGGCTTGAGCGTCATTGGCTCCAACTTGTGCGTCTTCGTGCGGAGCTTCTCCAACTCCTTCACCGGCGCGAACGTCATTCGCGGGCCGTCGTCGGTCTGCGTGAGGCCC
Source organism: Pirellulaceae bacterium (assembly GCA_025459145.1). GTDB lineage: Bacteria > Planctomycetota > Planctomycetia > Pirellulales > Pirellulaceae > CAYLLN01. The sequence goes on from JALORD010000245.1 coordinate 274, forward strand.
AACTCCAGCGGCACGGTCATCGATTGGTTGAACGGCATTCCCTTCGTCTCGGTCTGGAACCAGCCGATGAAGACTCGCCGGCCGTCGGGCACGTCGCTGAACGACTGGGCTGCGTAGAATCCCTTGCCGCGGTGCCCCGGTACTTTGGGCGATTCGGATACGAACCGCGCGCCGTCGAACGTGCCGATGCGATACTCGCTGCTCGCCCCCAGCAGCACCCACTTCTTCCGCGCTTCGTCCCCATCGACCGGCAGCTCAAAGAAATCGGGACACTCGAAGAACCCCTCGGAGATGCTCGTCAGCTTCCAGTCCCTCAGGTTCTCGGACGTGTAGAAGTGGATCGTGTGCTTTCCCTCCAGCTCGACATACAGCACCATCACCCATCGATTCGTCGGCTCGTGCCAGATTACTTTGGGATCGCGATTACCCGGTGTGACTTGCTGGATAATCGGGTTGCCGGCGTATTTGGTAAAATTCCGCCCGTCGGTGCTGTAGGCCAGGCACTGCACGGTCGGGTTGCCGGCTGCCGTGTAAAACAGCACCAGCGGCGGCTGTCCTGCTTTTCCAAAGCCGCTCGTGTTCTTCCAATCGACGACCGCCCCGCCGCTGAACATCGGGCCCATCTCGTCCGGCCAGAGCTTGTCGCCGAGTTCCTCCCAGTGCACGAGGTCCTTGCTCACCGCGTGCCCCCAGTGCATATTGCCCCACCCCCAGCCGTATGGATTGTGTTGGAAGAACAGGTGATATTCGCCATTTAAGTACACGCAGCCGTTGGGGTCGTTGTTCCAGCCGCGGCGGGGGGAAAAGTGGAACTGGCCCCGCAGCCGTTCGCGATACAGGTCGGCGGCGTCCTTCAGCGAATCGCTTTGATCGATGGCACTAAGCGCTGTCGAACTTTCGTGCAGCTTGTCGACGCGGAGCTTGAGCTGTTTTCCGCGGAACGCGCTCACGTCGAGCGGCGCCCACCAGTCGACCTCGCCTGTCGCGGCTTTGTCGGCTAGCTCGATATCGTTCCGGACGACCGGTTTGCCGTCGACGAGCAGCGTCACGACGCGCTTCGCCGCGCCGTTTTTAATCGGCAGATGCAGATACTTCGCACTCGCGGTCAGCGTCCGCTCGGCATTGGTCACAAACCCCTTGGGCCGCGAGTCGGTCAGCACGATGTGGTCGACGTTGATATGCCCCCAGCCGCCGGTCGCCTGATCGACGATCCGCAGCGTCGCCTTTTTGCCGGCGAGATCCGCCACGTCCCACGACGCCTGCTCGAGCGTCTCGCTGCCGCCGGGCTTGTCGTTCATTCCGGTCGCCCGGCGGACGACTTTGCCGTCGACGACCAGCTCGAGCGCCAGCTTCGCCTCGTCCTTGCCGCCGCCGATCAGAAACGTCAGGTACTTCCGCTCGATGGCAAATTCCGGCGACGTGAGCGTCCCGGTCGAGCCGTCTCCCTTAAAGAACGAATTGACCAGCCGTTTGCCGCGATAGCCTTCGACGTGCATCTGCCCCGGCAGCGTCCCTTCCGCGGGCCCCGGGCCAAACGCGTCGCCGGTGGCCGTCCAGGACGCGTACGATTCCTGCTCAAAATCGGTGATGACGATGTCATTCGCGGCGTCGTTGGCTGCCTGAGCGGAACTTGCTTCCGCGGCAATCGCCATTGCAAGCGCAAGGAAAGACACGAAACTCAACAAATTCGAATGGTCAGCGACAATCGGCCGCCCGCTCGTCGAAATGTTCATCGAGGCACATCCGGGAGAGAGATTCAAGCCCCAGCTTTCGGCCCGGCAAGGTCGATCACTCCGACGCAACCCCCGCCCGGGCCAAGCCCATCTTCTCAAGCCTGGCAGGTAATCGCTACGACCCAGGGGGACGATACGCCTTCTGAATCAAACTTTTCAGCAATTCGACAGCCTCCTCGACGGTCGCAACGACCATCCGTCCGCTGCTGGTCGGCGAACTGTCGAATTCGATCAGGAACGGACAATTGCCCGTTCACGATTCGATCTGAATGGATACCGGCTCCCGTTCGCGCGACACATACCAAAGCCCATCGTCATCCGCTGGCAGCTTCACCGACAGCTGTTGAAACTTGACCTGCGAATCGAACCGGCGAAATTGCTGCATTATCCGGTCGATATCCCGCATTACACCGGCACCTCCCAATACTCGAGCGCCCACTCCTGCATGTACCGGACCTGCGTGGGATCGATTCGGTAAACAATTAGCGCCGGGTTGTCGAGCGTGCCGAGGTATTGGCGCATGAGGGGGTTGGCGGCCCAGATCGCTTCGAGGAGCGGGCGGTCGGTGACGATGCTGGCCCGGCCGGTCAGGCGGACCTGGTTGTGCCGCTCGTCCATATAGCAGAGTTCCACCCGCGGGTTGGCCGCGATCTCGGCGGTCTTGTGGTACATCCGCAGGTTGGCGACATAGACGGTGAATTCGTCGGTCCGGACGGGCGAGACCGGCCGGACCCGCGGCTGATCACCGTCGATCGTCGCCAGGACGGGAAAACGGTCGGCAGCCAGCACGGCCAGCGCCAGGTCGCGAACCTGGGCCGGATCGAGCGGAGCGGGGGTCGGTTGGGTCATGGTGGGGTCCTTTGCCCTGTTGTAGCACGCGAGTCGCACGAATTGCCAAGTTGACACATGGGCGGAATGCCGGCGATAGAATGGGGGCGTCATGGACACGCTCAACCCTTACGAATCGTCGCAAGTCGCCCGGCCGCAGGCCGGATTTGCGTACACGCCCGGCATCGGCATCGGGCGAGGGTTTCTGATCGTAGTCCTGTCGGGAATGGCCGGCGCCTTTCTGGGACTTCTCGCGGGAGGCGTGATTGGTTCGCTGGCCCCCGATTACTACCGCGCCGTCTTTAACAGCGACAGTCTGAATCCAGTACAGGTCGGTTGCGGGCTGGGCGCGACGCAAGGGTTCGGCGTCGGGCTGGCCGTCGGTTGTGTGGTGCTGCTGGCCGTGGCCATCTCGCGGCGGCGGCGGCCGCTTGAAGCCTAAAACGCCGCGCGCGAACGCGTTTCTCCGCTATCCTGGACCACATGACGCACGAACACTACATGCGGATGGCCCTGGCTCAGGCGCAAGAGGCCCTGGCGGCCGACGAGGTTCCCGTCGGAGCGGTGATTGTCCTGGGCGAGCGGGTGATCGCCGCGGCCCACAACCAACGCGAGCAACTGGCCGATCCCACCGCCCATGCCGAGATGATCGCTATCACCCAGGCGGCCCAGGCGCTGGAGGACTGGCGGCTCGACGGCTGTACGCTCTACGTAACGCTCGAACCGTGCATCATGTGTAGCGGGGCGATTCTGCAGTCCCGGATCGGAACGGTCGTCTATGGCGCCACCGACTCGAAGGGAGGAGCCGTGCAGTCGCTGTATCACCTCCTGGGAGATGCCCGCCTCAACCACCGGGCTCAGGTCGTGCCGGGAATACTGGCTCAGCCGTGCGGCGAAATCCTGACCGACTTCTTTCGGGCCCAGCGACGGCTGGGAAAGAAGTAGCAGAGCAGTGGAGAAGGTATGCCCGGAATCTCCGTTGGCCCGACGGGGTGGTAAATCGGCCGCAGATGACGCTGATCAACGCAGTTTCTTGGGGTGATGCTATCGCGCGATCGATCGCCAAACATCAATCTGCATCTTCTGCGCAATCTGCCGCTCATTCCGATTCACGAACCACGCGGTGTCGCGCAACTACTCTGCCGACCCTTTCTCGGGCGGCGGACTTTCCGGCGGAGGCGGCGGTGGGAATTCGCCAGGCGGTGGCCCTGGCGGACCGTCATTGGGACGACCGGGTCCCGGACCATCGCGGCCCGGTCCACGACCTGGTCCGCCGCGACCTTCACCCCCACGTCCGCGGCCGCTCCCTCCCCAGGCGCCATATTTGGCCATCCGGTGCATATGCCGCAACTGCCGCTGCATCTGGTCGGAATCGAGCCGATCGAGAAATTCCCGCTTGTCGGCCGGCAACTGGGAATAGAACTTAAGCAGTTCTTCCTCGCTTGCCGGCGGGAATGAGGTCGTAAAGATCGCCGCTCCGATCAGCTCGCGGGCCCGCGAAGCGCGATCTTTGGTATCCGTCGCTTTTTCAAGCTCGCTCCGCGTTTCGTCCGACAGCGTCGCGACGAGTTCGAGCAGTTCATCGTCCTTGGGAAACGGCATCCGGCGATTCCCCCAGGTCCCTCCCAGCCGCATGACGAGAGCCCGCCGGCGATGCTGCTCATCGTTTATGTCGCGAATCCGGCGGCGGTCTCTGTCGTCGAGGGCTTCATAGATATTCTCTTCGTGCTTCTCCACAAATTTGTGGAGCCAAGCTGAAATCTTTTCGAGGTCTTCGGACTGCGTCGGAAAGCTCTCCCGCAAATACTCGCGAAATCGCTGGCTCTGCTGAAAGTGGACGATCTCGGCGATGCGGGCGATCCGCTTATCCATCGGCTGTTCGAAATCCTGCACTTCTCCCTTTTGAGCCGAGGTGAGTCCCTTCAGCCAGTCGGAATAGCGAAACAGAATCCGGTCAAGTTCTTCGACGTCGGGAGCGGCGGCCAACTCCGCGTGCAGTTTCCGCAGCCGCTCCTGCTCGTCCGGCTGTCCCTCGACGGGTGCTGCGGCGGCGAGAGCGTCAAACCGCTCCTTTTTGCGGAGCAGTTCTTCTTTCTCCTGGATCGAAAGCTTGGCCAGCAACTCAGAGCTGGTCGCAAAATCCGACTCGCGAGCGGGGGCTAGTAGCGGCTGATTCTTCCCCGCCTCGAGCGACGTTTCGACATCGCCGGCAAACAGCCCTGCCTGCCGCAGTTTATGCAGAAACTCGATGCTGTCGATATTGCGGTACTCGTCGACCCGCTCGATGACCGCCAGATCGCGCACCAGGGCGTCGTTCTCGCGATTGAACAAGCGGCCGGCCAGCGAGTAGGTCGTCCCCATAATCAGCGCGGCGGCCGCGGCAACCGCAACCCAGCCCCACACCTGTTGCCGCCGGGCGGCTTGGACTTTCGCCTCGACCTCTCCTTCGGTCCGCACGGCGACCATCGCCATCGTGCTGTGCGTAAAGTTCTCGTCCGCCTCGGTCCGGCCAAGCGTGTCCAGGATGTCCCACACCTGCTGCAACCGCGTGAGCCGGGCGCGGTAGGTCGCGTCGTCGGCCAGACGCCGCTCGACATCGCGGGCGTGCGCATCGTCGAGCTCGCCATCGAGATAGGCGATCAGCTCTTCGTCGAGCGATTCGGTAGTCGACAGGGTTTCGTGATCGTTGGTCATGGCTGGCGGGACCCCGGGCGGTCGTCGGAATCGTCGGCGTTCTCGTCGAGGCCGTCGTCCGACATATCATGGGGGCTAGCGGGGCGTGGGCGGTCTTCGGGCTTGATGCCTTCTTCGATGTAAGGCGTCAAGATTTCTTTCAGGTTGACGCGGGCTCGCGACAAGAGCGATTTGATCGCTTGGACCGAGAGCCCCATCGTGTCGGCAATGTCCTGGTAGCTCATTCCCTCGAATTTCGAGAGGAGGAGCGCCATTTTCTGGCGGTCGCTGAGGGCGTTGACTGCGTCGCGGACGACCTCGGCCTGCTCCGACCGGTCGAGGCGGCGAGTCGGCAAGGCGCCGCTGGCCGCTTTGGCGAGCTGATCGAGCTGCATCGGCGAGCTGTCGGCCCCGTTCGACTTGTCGGGGACGCCCACCTCCCGCCGCCGCGCGTGGCTGCGGCGGGCGTTGCTGGCCACGTTGTTGGCAATCGTAAATATCCACGTGCTGAACTTGGCCCCTGGTTCGTATCGCTTGCGGGCGTTGAAAACCCGCAGGAAGACTTCCTGGGTCAATTCCTCGGCGAGCTCCCGGTTTCCCACGCGGTGTTCGAGAATCGTCAGCAACCGGTTTTGGTACCGGCGGACGAGCTCCTCAAACGCGGGACCGCTCCCCTCGCGCACCTGCAGCATCAGCCGCACGTCGGGATCGTGCAGGTCGTAACGAATCGGTTCAGTCACGGTGGTGGCCAAGGCAAGCCCAAGGCAGGAGGGAGAGGGCCGTCGGACGGCACGCCAAGCGTCCTTCAGTCTAAAGTGAGCGGACGTACACAGCCAGCGCTCGGCGGGCCGGCACCCCCTCCCCAAAATTTAACCCCGCCGGCGCGGGCAGGTTGCGGCGGAACGATGCAGAACATCGCATACGAACCGATCCATTGCCGCCGATGGCTGTGAGAACCTGCGGAAAATGGGCCGAATATGCCTGCGGATCCTGTGCCAGTCGATCTCGCTCACTCTGTCGCCGCTGCCGCCGGAGCCATTATCTCCGCGGGCATGGCAGGCGGATCGCGCATGGTCTCAGCCGCGAGCACGATCGTCGCGCGGAGCGGCGTGGCGTCGTTCTTGGTCTCGCCGCCGGTGGCCAGGAAGAACCAGCCGTCACGCTGGCCGGCGTTAATGTTGGTGACGGGATTGCTATCGGCGGTGAAGCGGGCCTGGGCGAGCGGATGCCACTTGCCGGCCAGGTCGCGGACCCAGCCATTGCCGAACCGCGCCTCGCGGGCATGCTCGGTCGAAACGCGATTGCGGCGGAAATCCTCGACAAACGCGTAGTAACCCGAGAGCGGCTTACCGCCGGTGATCGTCGAGAACGTGACGAGCTTGCGCCACTCCTTGTCTCCGCCAGCCAACTTGTCGTCCCCGGCCCGGAGCCAAGCGGTGAACGCGGTCCGCTCGCCGTCGACGGCGGAGGTGACCAAAAAGCGGTAGATCTTGCCTGGCTGCCAATCGAGATTGAGGAATGACTGTCCGCCCGTTCCCTCGTTGCCGAACCGGCCGACGCGGACTGCCTCGTCCTTGTAGAGGAGTTTGACCCGCTGTTCGTCGTCGACCCGATTTGGGTCGTCCTGACTGCCCGGATCCCAGACCGAGAAAATGAGCACTTTTTTGGCGGCTAGGTTCCGTCGGCCCGGGGCAAGTTCCTGGATGCCATAGTAGCCGTGCCTAAATCCGCCGACGCAGAAATACGTCCCCTCGGCCGACTTGTCGACGATCACCTCGTTATAGAACGCGTCTCCTGCGGGAGCCGGATATTGCAGGTGCACGCTCCGGCAGGCGATCCCCTCGAGCTTCTCATCACCGCGTGCGGGGGATGATAGGACAAATAGGACAAAGCTGCCGACGATCGCCAGAACAAGGGAAAGAACTGCTGCCTGCAACGCTGAGGAGCGGTCGGCGGGGAAGAAAAGTTGAGCCATGGGAA
>JALORD010000020.1 GCA_025459145.1 Pirellulaceae bacterium
GCCACGAGTCGTCCCGACTGGGAGTCCCACAGATTCAGCTGCTTGTCGAATCCGCCGCTCACCAGATGTCGGCTGTCGGGAGTAAATTCCAGGCTGGTAACGCGGCCGACATGTCCCCGCCAGGTCTTGCGCGGCTGGCCCGTGACCGCATCGCGCAGGAAGATCACTCCCCGTGCATCGGCGGTGGCGATTTGCTTCCCGTCCGGTGAGAAAGCTGCGGCGAAGACGCCTTCCACGCCGTGGCCGTGCAGCTTCATATGCGACTGTCCATCGGCCACATTCCACAGCGTCAGCGTGTAAAAGTTGTCTGAACTGGCGAGGATTTGGGTCTCATCCGGAGACAGGCGGGCGATCACATCTTCTCGGTTGATCGTTTCGAGCTGCAAACTCGTCTTGCCGGTCGCCAGATCCCACAGGCGAACCGTCCGGTCGCGGCTGGCGGAAAGCAACCGCCGGTTGTCCTTCGTGAACTGGAGCGAGTAGACCCAGTTGGTATGCCCCTCGAGGGTCGTCAGTTCTTTGTCGTTCTTGAGATCCCAGACGACAATCGTCTTTTGCCCGCCCGACCAGGCGGCCAGCGCGCCGTCGGCTGTCACGGCGACACAGCGCATCGCGCCGTCCGATTTGTGAGCCGCTGCTTTCGCACCCGCCGCGAGGTTCCAAACATTCGTGAAGTAATCATCGCTGGTCGACAGCGCCGTCTGCCCATCCGCCGTGACCGCCAGGCCGAAGATCGGACCCTCGTGATTCTCGAGTCGGGCCACAGGCTTGATCGGCTCGACGTCTTGCGAGGCTTCCGCCGGCGACTCGGCTTTCGTGTCGGTCGTCGCGGCGGAGCGGTCCAACTGCCAGATGCGAACCGCTCCGTCGGCGCTGCCGCCAACGAGTTTTTGACTGTCGGGAGTGAATGCGAGCGCGTGGACAAAGCCCTTCGGTGATTTGATCTCGGCAAGCTCGGTACCCGTCGCGAGGTCGTACAGCTTGACGCCTCCTTGTTGCCAGTCGCCCCCGCCGACCGCCAATAGCTCACCACTGGGCGAAATGGCAACGCAGTAGGCCGCGCCCAGGTTCGGGTTGATCACGCGGATCACGTTCCCCTGTTCCAAGTCCCACACGCGAACGGCCCCATCTCGCGAGCTGGAAACGAGCGACTTTCCATCCGGAGCGAACGCCAAGCCGCGAATTTCGGCGATATGGCCGACCAGCCGGCGGTGGAAGACAAGCTTGTCTCCCTCCACTCGGCTCACAATCACGTGATTGTCGCCGCCGCCCGAAGCCAACAATTTGGCATCCGGCGAGAGCGCGAGGCAGCTCACGACCCCCACGTGAAAATCGGCCCGGAACACGGGCTTCCGCGTAGCGAGATCCCAGACGCGCAGCGATTTGTCGTCCGACCCGCTGATCGCTCGCTTCCCGTCCGGAAGAACCACGACGGACGAGACGTGATCGCTGTGACCCGCGAGCACCCCTTCGTCGGCGAGGGAGTCGGTGTTCCACACGCGCAGCGTTCGATCGTTCGAAGCCGTGATGAACTGCTTGAAGTCTGGCGAGAAAGCAATCGCGCGCACCTGATCTTCATGCAGCTTGGGAGTGGCCCGCGAGCCGCCGGATGCCAGGTCCCACAGGAGAATTGCCCGATCGGCTCCCGCCGACGCCACGATTTCCTCTCCCCGGCCCAGTGCGACTGCCAGGAGATACTCGTCGTGACCCTCCAGGCTCTGGATCTCAACGGCCTTCAGTGGTGTTGGTTCGGGCGCCTTCACGCGCCGCAGCATCTCCGTCGGCCAGAGCTGCGCGGTCCCCCTTTTGCCGCGCGTTCCGCCGCCGACGAGGAGCATCGAGCCATCGGGAGACCAGGCGGTCGTGAACGCGAATTGCGCACGAGTATCCAGGAAGGCGTCAATCTCCAAAGTCTCGCAGTCCAAAACTGCGCCCCGGCCGGCGGCGGGATGTTTGGCATCCGGCAAATCGGGATTCGAGATCGCGACAAGCAGGTACTTGCCGTCAGGGCTGACCACGATGCTTTCGATCCACGCCCCCCGGAAATCGTCAAATTGACGCAGCTGCTTATGCGTGGCGGCGTCCCACACCGTGATGACTCCGTCGCGTCCTCCGGTAACCAACTCCTTTCCATCGGCCAGATAGGCGACCGAAAGCACCGCCCCTTCGTGAGCGACCCAGCTGGCCGATTGCTTACCCTCGGCCAGATCCCACAGCCGCAGCTTGCCATCGAAACCGACCGAGGCGGCCGACTTGCCATCGGGCGAGATCGCCGCGTCCCAGGCCCAATTCTTTCCTTCGTCGGTGGTGAGTTTCCGCGGCTGCTCAAGATTATCCAGGTCCCAATACCGCATGATCTCGTCCCGGCCGCCGGTCAGCAGGTGCTTTCCATCGGGAGCGACCGACAGGGCGGTCACCGGTCCAGCATGGGCACCAAGCCGCTTGAGCATGTTGCCGGTCGTGGGGTCCCAGAGGCGGATGGTGCCGTCATAGCTGGACGTAACCAGCCGTCCATCGGGCAAGTAGCGAGCCCGATAGATTCCCTCATCGTGTCCTTGCCAACTGCGCACGACGCGGCGGGTGCGGGCGTCATGCACATGGATCATGCGGTCCCAGCCGACCGTCGCGAATTGATTGCTGCCGGGAGCAAAGACCGCGCTTCGAACTTCGCTAAAGTGATCGTCCCAGCGGGCCAGCGGCGGCGGACCCGCCAGCGGTTGCGGGCCAAGCTGCCCGGAACCCACGATTCCGTCGGCCGCTTTCGGCATTTCTTCGAGCGTTCTCAGAGGCTTCCCCGGCACCAACTGGGCTGTCACCAGGACGGTATCGCCGCGCGACAACTTGAATCCCGTGGCATCGAGCCGCACATCGGGCCTGTTTCCCAGAAGTTTGATCTTGTACTCGCCCGACTTCAGGCGCTGGAGTTCTGTCCCACTGGCCAAATCAACGATTTTCACATCCCCCCGATCGCTGGTCAGCTCGACCTGAATCCCATCCACGTGCGACGTGATCTCGAGCGTCCCCTGATCAGTGACGACGTACACCACTCCCGCCAACGCGCCAAAGAACCCCAGGACGAGAATCAACAGGAGGGTCGTCGCCAGGAAAAGCCCCGCTCGTTCGCGCCGTTCTTGCGACGCCGTTTCCGGAATCTCCGGCGGCACGTAGGTTTTCGACAGCCGGCGGGCGACGTCGGCTTTTGTCTCGGCCGCGTGCACGCCGGCCTCCGGTTTGGCCGCCGACACCAGACTGCGAATCGGCGGTACGCCGAGCAACATGCTCGTCGCGGCATCCGGCCCCTCGCTGGCACCGCTCTCGCCGGGAAGTCCCGCCACGATGTAATCGAGGGCCGTGGCGATCTCCTGCATCGAGCCAGGCCGGCCGGCGGGCTCTTTGGCCATCATCTTGCGGCACAGCCGTTCGAGCGGCGAATCGGCCAGTTCCGGCCGCCACTGACCCACCGGTGCCGGCTCCTTGTTTGCGATCTGCCCGATGACGCTCATCATCGAGCCTTGAAACGGCAGCTTGCCGGTCAGCATTTCGTACAGCACGACGCCCAGACTGTAGATATCGCTTGCCGCGCCAATCTTTTCCGGATTGCCGTCGAGCTGTTCGGGCGACATGTAGGCCGGCGAGCCGACGATCATGCCGCTTTTCGTCAGCCGCAGTTCGTCGGTTTCCTCGCGGTAAGCGAGTCCAAAGTCCATCAGCACCGGCTCTCCTTCGCCGTCGAGCATGATGTTGCCCGGCTTGATATCGCGATGCACAATGCCGGCGCTGTGCGCCTTGGCCAGGGCCAGGGCCAACTTGCGCACGATCTGGGCGATCTCGCGCGGCTGGAAGGTGCGCCGCGCACGCAACTCTTCCGCGAGCGTCTTCCCCTCGATGTACGCCATCGTGATGTAGTGCATTCCGTCGATCCTTCCCACCTCGTACACCGGGCAGATGTTGGCGTGCCGCAGCAAGGCCGCCGACCGCGCTTCGCGCAAGAAGCGAGTGCTTAAGTCGGCGTTCTCCTCGCCCAGCTTGGGGATCTTGAGGGCGATCGGCCGCTGCAAGTGCGGGTCGTGGGCCAGGTACACGGCGCCCATCGCCCCCTGTCCCAGCAAGCGATCGATCCGATAGCGGCCGATGTACGACGGAATCTTGCCCTCTTTCAGGAGGGTCCGCGAGGGTGACTGGGCCGCGGTCGCAATGATGGTCTGGCCGACCAGTGAGTTGCGGGCCGTGTCGTGCACACTGAGCATCTGCGTCTGCTCGGCCTGCGTCGGACCAGCGAGCTGCTCGACGTAGTTGGCAGCGTCGAAAAACTCCCGCAGTTCGCGTTCGAGATCGGGGTGCTCGGCCACCATCCCCAGCGGGGAGACGTTTTCTCCCTGGTCGAGCCGCTGGAAGTAATCGGCAATCACCTGGTCGAGGCGGTCGTCGGTCGTGGGCTGGGAAGTCATGGGCGTGTTGTCACTTGTCATTCGTCACTTTCAATGAACTAGCCACCAGCACTAGCCACTCCTCCCTCACTCCCGCATCGTTTTCCGGAGTTGAATCAAACCGCGCTTCACGAGTCCCGCGGCTGCGACGACCGAACGCTCCATCCGCTCGGCAATTTCGGCGAGCGAACGACCTTCGAGATACCGCAGCCGCACCGCCTCGCGCTGGTCGGGAGGTAGTTCGAGGAGCGCCGCGGCAAGCTCGGCGGCACTCTCCCCCACGAGCACCCGCTGGCTGGGCGAACTGGCCCGTAACCGCGCCGCCAGATCTTCCGGCGTTACGGACACTTCGCGTCCTGCCGCCCGTTTGGCAGTCTGCAAATGCTCGCGGATGGCGTCGCGAATGTTGTTTTCGTGCACCGTCCTAAGCCAGGCGATGAACTGGGCCTCGTCCCGTCCGTCGAACTGCGGCAGGCGCCCCAGCACCGACAGGCACGTTTGCTGCACGAGATCGGAGGCATCCAGCCGGGCCGCCAGGTTCTGATCGAGCTGCCGCTCGGCCAGAATCCGCAAATACGGACGATACTTCTCCAGCAATAACCCCGCAGCTTCGCCGTCCCCCGCACGGGCGCGGGCCAGCAAGTCAGCGAGTTGGGGAAGCGAAGTATCCATGCAGTTGTCCGAATAGGCTCACTTCAGCAAGCGTTCCATTCGAGCAAGCTAGGCGCACTTGTCTAGAAAATGACAAGAAAAATGCGGGCCGCCAGAGACCGGTTTTGCAAGTCATTGTGCCACAATGACTTGGCGCATCCTGCCGGCAGGCGCAAAATAGCCCCCGCCGAGTGCCGCGACTCTCCAGTGAGGCCGATATCTGCAAAACGGCCCAGCGGCTCAGGCCGTGCGGGCCGCGTAAAGTTCGGCATATTCCAGCACCCAGGCCTCAATCAACTGGCCGAACTTGTCCTGCTCGGCATCAGCCAGGGGCTCGAAATAGTTCCGATTGAAGATCTCTTTGTTGCGGATCGTCCCTTTGGCCGCGAGATCGAGGACGTGCAGGCTGGAATAAGGGCGGACCGTGATTTCGAGCCGGCTGTACGCATTGTTTCGTACCCCTCGCTCCAGCCGCAGGTCCTCCCGCCAGCAGGCGCCCCCCCAACCACGCTCGCCAAAAATCGTCTCGTACTGAAAGCCGGGGAAATAATTGGGCAGGCGGTCGAGGCACGACTCAATCTGCTCGGCCAGCGCCAGCCGCAACTGGCCGTGCAGACGGCGAAAGTCTTCCTCGGTCAGGGCCCGGGCAGCAGCCTCGCGGGCGACCGAGTCGCTACGTTTATGCCCCCGCACGACGGCGGCTTTGAGTCGATCCTCGAAGTTCATTTTCGTGTTGTAGCAAATCGACCGTGCCGGCAGTAGCGTCGGCGCGGTTCTTCTAGGGGTTCGGTTTGGCGGACGGCTGTCCTGCCATCGGCGGGCCGCCGATCGGGCGATTCGCATCGAAGAGGAACCATCCCCCTGCTCCCAGGAGCATCGCCGTCGCTGAGATATAGAATACACTGTCCCACCAACCGGCTTCAGCCAGATTGCCAATTTGCCATCCAAAAAGGGCCGCTGCCAGATTGCCCCACATATTGCCAAACCCCAGCACCGACGCGACATGCTTGCCGCTGATGTCCTGGTAGCTGGCCCAGGTCGCTCCGAGGCCAAAGTCGATCGTGAACGCAATGACGATCATTGCGACGATGAATGTCCAAAGTCCGGTAAGTTGCGGCACGAGCATGTATAGCGCCGCGACGAAGAGTCCCGAAAACATGCCCGGGAGTCGACGCCCCCAGGCCCGCCCATAGCGCCGCACCAGCACGTCGGTGGCGCGACCTCCACAGATCCCGCCGCAAATCGCGGCAATCGATGTGCAGGCCGTCATCAGGCCCGCCACGACCCCTTTGTCGCCAATGTGCGTGGTGACATAGGTGCCGTGTTTCTCGATCAGGAACTGCGGAAGCCAGGTCGCCAGAAAGATCCAGCCGAAATTCACGCAGACGCTGTTCCAGCACATGAGCCAGACCTGCGGGCTCGCGAGAATCTGCAGGACGACGAACGGTTCGCCGGAAGTTTTCGGAGCAGGGGAGACCGACTCGCCCCCACCAATCAGATCGGCCTCGGCCCGGTTGACCCACGGATGCTGCCGCGGATCGTCGCGGTACAGCCACACAAACGCGGCCGACCAGATAATGCCGATTGCGCCAAATCCCACGAACACATAGCGCCAATTGTCAGTCGCCGCGCCGCGCAAGTTTCCCACAAGCAGCATTAGCGGGACCGTGACGGCCAGCGCTAGCAGCAGTCCCACGCGGCCGCCCATCGCCACGCTGCTATTGGCCAACCCCCGCCCCGAGTAGGGAATCCACCGCTTGAGCAGTCCTGCCGCAGCCGGGTAAGCCCCCGCCTGGGCGGCTCCCAGGACGAGCCGCATGATGCGAATGGCGCCGAGCCCCTGGGCAATGCCGAGTCCCATCGTGGCGAGCGACCATCCCAGGACGTACAGCGCCAGCGTGTACCGCGCGCCGAGCGCATCGGTAAGCCGACCCGCGGGGACCTGCAATAGCGCGTACGCCAGGAAGAAGACACCGATGGCGCTGCCGAACTCTCCTTTGCTGAGTCCCAGTTCGCGGATCATCGTGTCGGTCGCGGGCGTAATCGCAAACCGATCGAGATAGAGCAAGAGCGACATGAGGATCGCCATGCCGACCACCAGGTAGCGGACTTTCGTCGCTGGCGAATTTGCTGGCTCGTCTCCGCGAACCAGTTCCACAGTGCTATCGCGAGAGTTCGCAGGCGACTCGTAGGGATTCAGCGTCATGCCGGCTCCGGAAAAGGTGCGGTGGCGCGGTCGCAGTGAGGCAACGCATGGCAATGGGGGAGCGGAGATGCGGATGCCATTGTGCCGGCGCGAGCCCGCGCGGCCAACCGAATTCTTGGCCGCGGCGCGATTTTGTTCGCCGCGAGCCGCCAAGCTAGGGCAACTTGATTCCCAAAGCCCAGACTCCGAGCGTGTAGACAAACGGCGGAATCAGGAAGATCGCGAGCAGGTCGAGCACGAGCCCGGCGCGCACCATCTGATCGAGTCGGATGTGGCCGCTGGCAAACACGATCGCGTTGGGCGGCGTGGCCACCGGCAACATGAATCCGCAACTAGCGGCGATGACAGCCGGCACACACAGGACCAGCGGATCGATCTTCATCCCGCCGGCGATCTCAAACAGAATCGGCATCAGCGCCACAACTGCCGCGAGGTTGCTGGTCAATTCTCCCGTGAACACGATCAGGGCCACGATCAGCACAATCTGGACGATGGTCGGCCAGCCATCGAAGACGCTCACCTGCAGGCCGATCCACCGCGCGAGGCCGCTGTCGGTCAGCGCCTCAGCGAGACTCAGTCCGCCGCCAAACAAAAGCAGCACCCCCCACGGCAGCTTGAGCGCCGTTTGCCAGTCGAGGGCGAAGTGGTGCCGCGCTGGATCGACGGGAATCAGGAAGAGCGCGATCGCGCCCGCCATCGCAATCAGCGAGTCGTCGAGGCTGCTGAGCGGCGGAAAAAGTTTCACGAGCAGCGGTTGGCTCGTCAGCCAGCCGCGGGTGATCCAGAGGGTGGCCGTCGCCAGAAAGACGGCCGCCACAATCCACTCGCCCCGATTCAGCGGTCCGAGCTTCTGGTACTCGTCGCGAATCAGTTCGCGGCCTCCCGGAATCTCCACCATTCGCAGTGGAAAGAGCCACTTGGTCATGATCCACCACGCCGCCAGCAAGTACGTAAGCGACAGCGGCAGAGCAAACAGAATCCAGTGTCCGAAGTCGATCGGAATGTCGCGATTGGCGAGAAAGCCGCGAAAAAAGACGTTGGGCGGTGTGCCAATCAGCGTCGCAAACCCGCCAAGGCTGGCCGCATAGGCCAGGCCCAGCAAGAGACACGTCGCGAAATTGGCCGTGTCGGCCGCACCCTCGCCCCGCTGGCCATTCAAATGACTTTCCAGAGCACGGACCACCGACATCCCGATCGGCAGCATCATGACCGTCGTGGCCGTGTTGCTGATCCACATGCTGATGAGCGCCGTAGCGAGCATGAATCCGCCGATCAGCCGCGTGGGCTTTGCACCCACGGCGAGGATCGTCAGCAAGGCAATCCGGCGATGGAGCCCCCACTTTTCGATCGCCAGGGCAATCAGAAAACCGCCCAGGAACAGGAAGATCGCCGAGTCGGCAAACGGAGCCGCGGCTTTGGCAAAGGGACTCACTTTACGGACGGCACTCGCGCTGAGCGTTTCGATCCGGCCGCCGCCGCCATCGGCGACCAAGGCCCGCACTTTGCCCTCCGCGACCTCTTGAATCACGGCCGACGCGTTGCTGTCCTTCACGGTAACCAGATCGCCCGCGGCGAGGTTCGTCGAATAAACTCCTGCCAGCGGCAAAAGCACCAGCGGCAAAAGCGCCGTCGCTTCGAGCGGCAAGGCTTCGGTCATCCACCAGACGGCCATCAGGACGGCCACGCCGCCGCAGGCCCGCGCAGCATGCGAAAGTCCGGCCTCGCCGCCTGGAAGCAAGAAATAGACGAGTACCGCCAAGAGTGGTCCCGCGACCAGTCCCAGGCGAGCAATTAGCGGCGGAGATTCTCCCCGGTTAGACATGAGCAGGGCGGGGGCACAGGTGCAGGTCGGCGAAGCTTCGAGGGCTCAAAGTCTCGCGGATCAAAGATCGCCCCAGCATAGATGCGAAACGACCCATTGTCAGTGGTCAGTTTCCCTGTCGCCCCGTCCCCTGTTCCCTCTCGCCTCGCTCCTTCCTACGCCCGCTTCTTCTTGCGGAGGATTCCCAGGGCATCTTCGATATCGCGCCGCAGGACGGCGGTTTCGTACTTCTCCTGGGCCCGTACCCTTAGCAGCGGCAGCCCGGCCGCCGTCAGGGCGACGTAGACGAACCGGTCGCGTTCGGTGCGGGGAAGGGCGCCGTCCTCCAACTCGATCGCCAGTTTGACCTCGAGCGTCTCCGCATCGCAGAGGACAAAGTCGAGATGCTTTCCGAGCAGCCGCAGATGCCAATTGTGGGCTTTACGCGACTTGGTGCGGACCTTCAGGACATCGGTCATGCGGACCATGGCAAAGACCAGCCAGTCTTCGCGAACCGCCGAGTGGAGCGTACGCAGGAAGTTGATCTGCGCGGGGGTGAGCAGGACGCCGCGCCGCTCGTAGGGGGGCGGTCCCTCACGCAGCGACAAAAGCGCCAGGACGATGACGACAGCCGTGCCGACGGCAATCGCAATCAAGGGCCAATTCTGCTCAAAAAAAGGCATGTGACGCTGCCGCCGCTGTGCTGGAGTGGTTTCCCGCCGCGCCACTCGCCATCGCTATTCAAACACTATCGGAGCGGTAGCCGGCTGCCTCTTGAAAGTAATCAGCCGCGGTTGATCCTTAGGCGGCATCACACGTCCCGCGGCGCGTTTGAGGCAAGTTGGACCAGCGGCCGGTTATGCGGATTGCGGGGATTAGCGCGATTGTCGCTGATTCTGTCGATCGATCGGCGTTACTGACAAGTCTTGGACGCAGGGCGGTGCGATTGCGCCTGGGCGACTAGCAATTTGCGGTCCGCCCGGGCCTTCTCCGCCGCTTCTAGCACGATTGCCGACGTAGATTTGCGTGCACGTAATGAGGCATCCGGTTCTCGTCCGCAATCGGACGCGGCGTCCCAACAAAACTGGCAAGCCATGGTGGTCACCCCGGAAATCGCGCTCTTCACCGCCGCCAATCCGCAATCCGCGGAGCTGGCTCCGCACGCCGAGCGGCTGGCGACTGCGCTGCGCGATGCGACCGGGCGCGACTTCACATTTTGGGACGCTGACAGCGGCGATCTGGTCCTGGCCAGCGACGAGCCCGGAGCGGCCGATCCGCTCCGCGGGCAACTCGCCCGCGCCATCCGCGGCAGCGAGCCGCAGTTCCTGGCCGAGGAAGACCCGCTCGTCGTCGTGGGGATTCCGCTGGCGATCGGCTATGGCCAGTCGCTCGTCGCCACCGCCCCGTTTGTGACGCGGGGGGTCGATCCCGACGAGCATCTGGGACCGGCCGCCACGCTCCTGGCCTGCGACGAGCTGCAGGCACTGGGCTGGATTCGCGCCCAGTCGGCCTGGCCCCCGGAATTGATCATGCGGCTGGCCAGCGCCGTGCAAGGACGGCTGGCCGCCGAAGCCCGCACGACGCAGCTCCAGCAGGAAGTCGAAAAGGTTTCGAGCAATCTGGCTTCAACCTATGAAGAAATCTGCCTGCTGCATGGCCTGACGCAAAACCTCCGGCTGAAGATCGACGACGAATCGCTCTGCCAACTGGTCCTGAATCGAATTCTGGATTGTGTCCCGGCCCGCGGCGCGGCGCTCTTGCTTTTACCGGTCGCGAAAGAGGGACAGATCACCTACAAGGCCCGCACCCAGAGCGTGCTGCTGCAGGCCGGGGTATGCCCGCTCGACCACAACCGCTTTGAACGGCTGATCGAGTCACTCAACCTGCAGCCGGCCGCCGGACCGCGCGTTGTCAATCGCCGCTATACGGCCGCCGACGGCTGGCCGTTTCCAGGAATTCGCCAACTGGTCGTCGTTCCCGTGACCGAAGGGGATCGAGTCTTCGGGTGGATGGCAATCTTCAATCACACGTCCGACTCGGAATTCGGCACCATCGAAGCGAGCCTGCTCAATTCGATCGGCGCAATGCTGGGAATTCACAGTTCCAACCGCGATCTGTACCGGCTGCAGTCCGAATTCCTGGCGAGCGTCGTGCGGGCGTTTACGTCGGCGATCGACGCCAAAGACCCGTATACCTGCGGGCATAGCGACCGCGTGGCCCGGATCGCCGTCCGCCTGGCCAAGGAGCTTGACTGCGAACCGGAGCTGCTCCATACGCTGTACATGGCGGGCCTGTTGCACGACATCGGCAAGATCGGCATCAACGACGAAGTGCTCCGCAAGGCGGATCGCCTGACTGAGGCCGAGTTTGAACATATCAAGGAACACCCGGAGCTCGGCTACAAGATCCTGGCCGATATTTCGCCGCTGGCTGCGGTGCTGCCGGCCGTGCTTCATCATCACGAACAGTGGGACGGGCGCGGCTATCCGCTGAAACTGGCGACCGATCAGATTCCGCTCATCGCCCGCATCGTCGCGGTGGCCGACGCGTTCGACGCCATGTCGAGCGATCGTCCGTACCGCAAGGGGATGTCGGTCGAGAAGGTCAATGAGATCTTCCGCCGCGGCGCTGGGCAGCAGTGGGACCCGGAGGTCATCGCCGCGTACTTCTCGGCCTACGACGACATTCTTAAGATCTCGAGCTACGAACGAGCCAATCTGACGCTCGATGTGGCGCAGTGGATCTGAACAGGTCACAGGTCCACAAGCCGCTCAATGTGGGCCGCCGACGCCGTCGGCGGCCTGGAGTGCGCGAAGACATCGCCGGCTCTAGCCGTCCCCGGCGAGCGATTCGAAGATCACCCGCGTGGTGGCTCGAGTTGGTCTCCAACTCGGGCCTGCAGGAGGCATTTCGCAGGAGGATGTGCCGCTTGCGACGTCTTCACTCTGTTTAACCGCTGGCACTTCAAAGTGTTTTGCCTCAACCCCGTCCCAGCCGACAATCGCCCCCAGGAGCGACAATGGGCGGGAGAAACTCGACTCGATTGACTGCAGTCCGGTGAAGGCGGGCCTGGGCGACCTCCAGCAACGGTTCCTGACACGTTCCTGAAACCTCTTCCGCCCCTCCAAGCGTCCGGGGCTGAGATGAGAAAACGAATACCCAGGCGACTTAAACAAATCTCGTCTGACTATTGACGACAGGGGGTTGGATTGCTTAAAAGAAGGGGTCGTGGAAATCTGCCCATTTCGAGTGGAACTTTCCTATGGATTACTTTACTCATCTTCCAAGGAAGAGTTCATCCAACTCACTTGTTTTTGCGGGATTGAGACGAGGATTGACCTTAACTGAGGTTCTTCTTGTAATTGCCATTCTGGCGATTCTAGCAGCTCTGATCTTACCCGCTGTCCAATATGCGCGAGAGTTGAGCCGGCGAGCCCAGTGCAGTTCCAATCTTCGGCAAATCGGCCTAGCGATTCACAATTACGAATCGGCAAATGGAATGTTTCCGCCGGGTTCGTCTTGGGGCAAGAGCCTGTTCGTCAACATACTGCCGTATACGGAGCACGCGGAACTCGCAAACCAAGTTGACTATGTCGCGTCGCAGGGTGCAGATCACCTACACGGACACTACATATCCATGTACGTTTGCCCATCGGATGCCGCACCGCGCCTAGTCGCAAGTCAGGTTCGCAATGGCGTAGCAAAGGCCGGCACCAACTATGCTGGATCAAGCGGCGTCTGGGCAAACGCTAACGGGTTCGATGGAATGTTTCGGACGCTGCTTGACTTTTGGCCTTATGACTCAGGGCCAGTTCGAACATCGGACGTAACGGATGGACTTTCTCAAACATCGGCAGTGGGCGAGATTCTTCGCAGTGACGGCGGAGGCGCACGGCTTCGTACAGTTTGGTATCTACCTCGCTACTTCGAGCCTGGGGAGCTTGAGGAATTTGGGGCGGCTTGTCACCAGCTTCCTGCGAATCCATTAGACCTTGGATGGGAAGGGAATCGTTGGCGTCGCGGAACTCCCTGGCATAGCGGAAGTAGTTTTGCGGGAACATTTTACAACCACGTACTTGTCCCCAATCATCCAACTTGCATGAACGGGACGAATGATCCGAGCTCGGCCTCAACGGCCAGCAGCGAGCATTCAAATGGCGTAAACGTGCTTTTCGGCGACGGACACATTACCTTCGTCTCGAACAATGTTGAGTTAGTCGTGTGGCGAGCCTTCGGGTCTCGAAACGGCGAACGATAGGTGTTTCTTCAATTTGCAAGGGAGTATTTGTATGCGCTACACAGTTCTAAAATCCGTGTTTACACTGCTTTTTGGGGTATGGTGTGTTGTGTATTTTTCCGGGGCGACTTGGGTCATATCTCATCCAAGCGATGGCCAGCAGATACCCCACTATCAAAATGTTGCCGGAAGCGGAGTCGGGCCTGCCAGCACGAACTACGAGTTCAGGTTCAAAAGGCAAGGAAATTACATTCAGGTTGTCGCGGGTACGTCCACTGCGGCCGGACCGTGGCCGGCACCTCAAGATCAAGGTAACTGGAGCGCAAACCTGGTCCCGCCAACCGCGGCTCCTTTCAGCGGTTCGTGGCCGACTGGAGCAGCATTCGTTGAAATTTGGGAGGACGACAACTTCAAGGAAGGGCAAGCAATTGTCATAACTAATCCTTGACGCAAAGTGTCGCGACACCTGCAATATGTGAGATCGCGAAGTGTTTAATCTTTTGGTTATAGTTTCTAAATTGGCTGCAGATCGTCACGTTTGCAATTCGCTTGCTAGCCTTGGTCTCCTGCTCTTCGGCGGGTGTGGACACGGCCATCTCCCAAGTCCATACGCGGAGTATGAGAAGAAGAATCCAAAGACAGAGATTGAACTCCCATGCATCCTGTCAACATCAACTGGTTTTTCTTCAGATTCAACTCAGATAGAAACAGCTGCGCGCGTTGGAATGGCAACGCAGTTTCAATTGAGTTTTCGGGCGGACGTAGCAACCGACGTTCCAGGTGTGATTCTGTTGTCGTGGCGCAAGCATGCGGGACATTATGGAGTTCCAGGTGCCGTCGTGAATGAAGCGACAAGTCTTGTCGAAAGAAGGAGCGACGGCACTGGTTTTGAGGCGGTATGTCACTTCAGTAAGACCCCCGTCCCTGGCAAGTATGAGATTGAAGTGCGCGATGGACTGTCAAGTGATGGGCGAGCTGTCCGGTTTCATCTCGTAGTTGATCGGTAGTTCACTCTTTGGTGAGTCAATGGTGTCGGGAACCGTAAAGCGAATGTGTCTTTACGGCTGGGAGGCTGCAGGTCGCGTCAGCGAACCACAAACAACCGACGTTTCATGGTGACATGATTCGCAAAAGGCCCAATCGGCGGTGCTTACTCGAGTTCGGCATCGAGCCACGCGCGCGGAATCGAATCGATGGGAACAGGTGAAAACCCGCCCTGCTATGCGTCGCACTCGACTACTCCCAGCCCGCAGCGTACTCGACCGCCGCTTGCGTACGGGACTGCGGTGAATGTAGTTGATCGCTGCCTGCAGTGTGCGCGGCGAGGTAATGTTCCGGTCGTAGTCTCCCCGCGATTGCCAGAACAGCCGCTCGGTTCGCGTGCCGCGGCGGCGCGTGAGCAGGGCGAGCCAGGAGCTTTGTCCCTCCGGCTCTCGGCCTGAACCAATCCGGTGACTCGGGGCATGCTGGGTGAACGGCGACCGGATTGGTCACCGCTCTGGCCTTCCCTGGCGTTCAGCCCTAAGATCACCCGGATGGGAAAGCTTGCTGGACAAGTTGCGCTCGTCACCGGCGCGAGTCGCGGGATTGGGAAGGCGATTGCGCTGGCGCTCGCCGGCGAGGGGGCGAGCTTGCTCCTTACCGCTCGCTCGGCGGAGGCGCTCGCAGAAACGGCCCGCGCGGCGACAGCCGTCGCGAGCGCCGTCGACAGCAAGGCCCGGGCAATCGCGCTGCCGGCCGATGTGACCGATGAAGGGCAAGTCGAAGGTCTCTTTGGCCGCATCGCGGACGAGTGGGGCCGGCTCGATCTGGTCGTGAACAATGCGGGCGCTTTCGACGGCGGACCGCTCGAAGAGCTTTCGCTCGAGACCTGGGAGAAGGTGATCAGCACGAATCTGCGCGGCCCGTTTCTGTGCACGCGCGGCGCCCTGCGGATGATGAAGCCGCAAGAGCGCGGGCGGATCATCAACATCGGCTCGATCGCCGGGCAGCGGGTCCGCCCCGGTTCGGCCCCCTATGCCACCAGCAAACACGGCTTGTGGGGACTGACGCAGGCGACCGCCCTCGAAGGGCGCGAGTACGGCGTCACTTGCTGCTGTTTGCATCCGGGCAACGTGCTCGTCGAGCGGCGTCAGGCTTCGGGCAAGTCGGAAGATGACGAGCCGATGATCGCGGCGGAGGACCTTGCTCGGGTCGCGCTCCTCATGGCGACGCTTCCACCGCATGTGGAGATGCTCGAAGCGATTGTCTTGCCGATGGCACAGAAGTACGTAGGTCGCGGCTGATGTCCGAGGTCCTTCTCCGATTTAACGCGATCCTCGAGTCGGCCGACCGCGGCAGTCCGCTGGCGGTCACATTCGACGCGGCGCTGTCCGCGCTCGAACCGCTAGCGCGGATGTTCATCGAGCCCGACGGGTCGTTCGTTTGGCGCGGCACAACCGACGACGGAGAAACCTGGCAGCTCGACGGGAACCTGATCGACCGCGGCGCGTCCCTGGCACACGTGGAACTCAAGGGAACCTGTCCGAGCGGGCGACTCGACGAAGTTCTCCGGGCGCTCGGTTGGCCCGAACAGGCGGTCGCGTTTCAATTGCCCGAGCGGGGCGAAATTTTGAGCGAACAGGCATTTCGCGAGCGGGCGGCGGGCGGCTCGGCTATCCGGGAGTAACGACGGGCGCGGCGGGCGAGACGACGGGAGGAGAGGTCCGGCGACCCAAGTAGACCAATAGCGCACCCACCAGGGCCAGCAAGATGGCTCCCGCCAGCCACGCCGGGGGAATCTGGTCTTTCCCTTCCAGGTTCCACCCCAGTCCGTGGAGCCACTCGCCGCGGAGGGCTAAAGCGACCACCAGCGAGTTGCTCGTCACATGCAGCACCATCCCGGGGATGACGCTACGGGTCGTCCAGGCAACCCAGCCCAGGACAACACCCAGGGCCATGCTCGCCAGCACGCGCTCGAGAGCAATGATTCCGCCGACGCTGGCATGAAACAGGCCGAACACCACCGCCGTCGAGCCGATGGCCAGCCAGGCGGGAACGCGGCCCCGCAGGGCGCCGAGCAAGTATCCGCGGAAAAACAGCTCCTCGCAGATGCCCGGCGCCACGGCGATCGCCAGATACACGACCGCCGGCGGAATGCCGCGCCAGGCCGCCACCAACCGCTCGACGAGTGGTCCCTTCTCGGCGATTTGCTCGGTGGTGAACGTCGAAATGCCGAATTTCTGGCTCAACAAGATGAGCGCCATGGCGAGCGGCGCAGCGCCACAACCGATGAGCAGCGATCCGACCAGGCTCCAGGGCGAAGCGTGCGTGATCTGGAAACCGGCGGCCAGGTTAACACTTTGGAATCGGGCGACTGCCAGAGGCAAGAGCGCAAAGAGCACCAGCAGCATCAGGCTGCTGGCCACCAGCTGCTGCGTCATTCCCTGGCTGGCAATCTGCACCAGCAGGCCGCTGAGCAGCACGTAAAGCGGCACGACGAGGGCGAGACAGGCCAGCGCCCCGGAGATGCTCGCCTGCGGAGCCAGTCGGTCGGGCCGGCGGAACAGATCGCCCCAACTTCCTTCACTCCCATACAGGATCGAGTCGCTCCCAAAAATGCGGGCCGCCAGGGCGAGGGCCGCCGCGGCGTAGAGGCCCGTGGTGGCGACGGCGACCGCACCCCACAACAAATGGACCTGTCCAGCCAGGACGTCGCGCGCGAGCAGGACCATGTTGGCCAGCGGGACCACCGACCACCAGGCATTGAGCGCGAGGTCCGGCAGCAGGCTGACAAACCCCGGCGCGAGCGACACCATCATCAGCGGGATCAGATAGGCCTGTGCTTCTTTGAAGCTGCGGGCAAAGCTGGTGACACATAGCAGCACGGCTGCAAAAAACGCGGCGAACAGCACTAGCAGCGCAAACACGGCCACGACCGCCCCCGGCGCAAGCCCCGCGGGGCCAAAGATGACGGGCCCCAGACCGGTGGCGATCAGCGTCGCCGTCATCCCAGCGATATTCACGAGTGCGGTCAGGATCGCCACCGTCAGGACGGCGACATACTTGGCGAGCAAGAGTCCCAGCCGCGGCACGGGAGCGGCCATCAGGGCTTCGAGCGTGCCCCGTTCGCGCTCCCCCGCGGTCAGATCGATTGCCGGATAGACCGCGCCGGTGATCGTCATCAGGATCAGGATCATGGGGACGAGCGTCG
This sequence comes from Pirellulaceae bacterium, assembly GCA_025459145.1. GTDB lineage: Bacteria > Planctomycetota > Planctomycetia > Pirellulales > Pirellulaceae > CAYLLN01. Next base: position 17,515 of record JALORD010000020.1, read on the forward strand.
CCAGGCTTCCCGGTCCGGTTGTCTCGCGGGTAATCGGCCGCAGCCGCCACTGGGCCGCGCGCTCGCCGCTTTCGCCCAGCCTTTGGAGCCGGCGAGTCAATTCTTCTTCGTAGTACTTTCGCAGCTCAGCGGCCAGAAACTCGGCAAGCTCCCGACTGGGGGCGTCATCGGGCCGATAGAGGAGATCGAACTGCACCCGGCCCGCGGGCCGCTGGCTCGTGGGAGCTTCCCGCGAGCGGCTCACCAGCCCGGCGTGAACAATGTCGTGCTCGACCGCTTCGGCCAAATCTTCGGGAAAGACGCCAATCTTGATCTGCTCTAAGGCTGGCTTGGGGGGGGTGCTAGGATCGAGCGGGGAGACAGTCTCGTCTGTCTCGCCCGCATCCTCCGTGTCGAGATACGGATCGTCCAAACGGACGCTTGCGTTCAGAATTCGCTCCAGGTCCCGTCGGTCTTCGTCGCTTTGCACCCCGATCCGCCACTCGATCGGTTTCGTCGATCCTACACCTGCGACCAGAAACTGCTTAAACGCCATGCTCAGCAGGGGATACACGAGCAGCGGCATCAGGACCAGCGTGACAATCGTCCGGCGATCGCGCAGCGTCTCACGCAACTCCTTGAGCGTCAGTCGGGCCAGTCGGTACAGGCTGTCGGTGCGAGTGCAAACTGCAGGCGGCGTAGCGTTCATGCGGCCTGTACCTCCCCGGCAGCCAGGCCGCGGAGGAACATCTCGGTGAGCGTCGACAGGCCCGTGGCGGCCTGCAGGTCGGCCAATGTTCCCTGATGCATCATCCGTCCGCGATGCAAGAGTCCAAACCGGTCGCACAGCCGCTCGGCCTCATCGAGGCGATGCGTACTGACGATCACCGCCTTGCCCGCCTCGCGGGCCTGAGCGATGTAGTCAAAAATCACCTTGCTGCCGAGCACGTCGAGGCCGCGTGTCGGCTCATCGAGCAGGAGCACGGGCGGATCGTGTATCAGGGAGCGGGCCAGATTGACGCGTTGCTTCTGCCCCGTGCTAAGCGTCGCCGCGCGGCGGTCCAGGTAGTCGTGCAGGCTGAAAATATCGGCCAGCCGCGCGAGGTTTCGCTCGGCGACGTCGGGAGTTGTGCCGTACAGATCGGCAAAGAAGAGCAGCATTTCCCGGGGCGTCAGCCACTGGTAGAGGCCGGCGCTCGTCGAAACGAGCCCAATCCGCGATTTCACGGCATCCGGCGACTGGGTCGAACGGAAGCCCTCGACTTCCGCATAGCCGCTCGTCGGCTCAACGAGCCCGAGAATCATCCGCAGCGTGGTCGTCTTACCAGCCCCGTTCTCGCCCAGGAGTCCAAAGACTTCGCCCCGGCCCACGGTGAACGAGATCCCCTCGACGGCGAGGACATCGTGCCCGCTGGCTGTGAACCGCTTCGAGAGTTCGACGACAGAAATCATGCAGGACTTTAGGCCCCGCGGCAAGGAAAGCGAGGCCCCCGGCCGGAACAAATCAGGACAGAGGCCGCCCACCTCCTCCCACTGCGCCGACTTTTCCCCAAGTCTTTGAGCACCAGGTAGGCATTATCTGTCCGCAGGCGCTCCTTGACCACTAGCGTCTGAGGAAATCCGCGGCGCTGTCCAATTGGTCATCGAGCCGCTCGGGACTATGCTTTGCCCTACCCATGTCCCTCGATCCGTTTAGTCTCGCCCTTCTGGGAGCCATTCTGCTTGCCAGCAGCGTCCTGCAGGGGACTGTCGGATTTAGCTCGGGTCTGTTTGGAATTCCGCTGTTTCTCCTGATTGGAATTCCGCTGCCGCAAGCGGTGGCGATCAGCCTGGTCGCCTCTGCCGTGCAGAACATTACCGGCGCGTGGCAATTGCGGCGCGAGCTCGACATTCGCCGGGCCTGGCGTCCGATGCTCATTCGCTATGCGACCTTGCCGCTCGGTGTGTGGGCCCTCTCGTGGATCGGCCACGAAAGCAAGGGCGCGGCGAGCCAACTGGTCGGCGTCGTGATCCTGGCGGTTCTCGCCCTGCAGTGGTCGCTGCGGATTACGCCGCAGACGTATGTCCACTCCGCCTGGGAGTGGCTGTCGATGAGCACCGCCGGGTTCTTCCTGGGCCTGTGCGGCATGGGAGGTCCGCCGATGGTCCTGTGGATCATGGCCCACGATTGGCCGATGGCCCGCGGCCGGGCGCTCTTGTTTTTCCTGTTTGCCACGGGGATCCCGCCGCAGGCTCTGCTCCTGTGGCTCTTCTTCGGCACGCCCGTCCTGCAGGCGATGCTCCTGGCACTGCTGGCGGTGCCCATCTTGCTGGTGGGAATTCACATTGGCCTCGCCGTGGGGCGGCGGATTCCCGATCGGGCGGCCCGCATCATCGCTACGCTGCTCCTGGCGGCAATTGCGCTCAGCTCGATCGCCGCACCCTGGCTCGGTAGCATTTTCAGAATTGACCCGCTGGATTAGGCTCGGTGGATGGTTGCCGCCCCCCATCATCCCTCGCTGGACTCCCCGCTGCTGGACGAGAATGCTCCCAGCCGGTACGTCGTCGGCATCGACCTGGGAACCACCAATTCAGCCGTCTGCTATATCGATACGGCCGAGCGTCCCTGGCGGGTCCGGGTGCTCGAAATTCCGCAGCTTATCGCTCCCGGGCAGGTCGAAGCTCGCGATACACTGCCGAGCTTTCACTATCAGCCGCTAGCCTCGGAATTGGCGGGTGAGCACTTCCAATTGCCCTGGAGTGCGGCGGCGGAGAAGCATGTCGTCGGCTTCATGGCCCGCGATTACGGCAGCGGCACGCCGGGGAGACAGATTTCGTCGGCCAAAAGCTGGCTCTGCCACTCGGGAGTCGACCGGACGGCGGAGCTTCTGCCATGGCATGCGGCGGCCGATGTCGAGCGAATCTCGCCGGTGGAGGCCAGCAGCCGATACCTGGCCCACGTGCGGTCGGCCTGGAATCACCGCTTTCGTACGGAGGCGCTGGAGCGGCAGGAGATTGTCCTCACGCTTCCCGCCTCGTTCGACGAGATCGCTCGCGAACTGACCGTGCAGGCGGCAGCCCGAGCTGGACTACCCCGCGTCGTCCTGGTCGAAGAGCCGCAGGCGGCGTTTTACGCTTGGATCTACAAACACGAGGATCGGTGGCAAGAGCTTGTCACGGCCGGGCAGACGATCCTGGTCTGCGACATCGGTGGCGGCACGACCGACTTCACATTGATCCGCGTCCGCACGGGCGAGCACGAGAAGGTGCAGTTTCACCGCGTCGCGGTGGGCGATCACCTGATCCTCGGCGGCGATAACATGGACCTCGCCCTGGCCCAGCATCTGGAGGGGAAGCTGGCGAAGGGAGACAAGCTCGCGCCGCGGCAGTGGGATGTGCTTTTGCGGGGGGCCCGCTCGGCGAAGGAACAGCTCTTGGCCAGCGGCGGCGCGGAGCAAGTCGCGGTTTCGGTTCCCGGCTCGGGAGCGAAGCTGATCGGCGGGAATCTCCAAGCGTCCCTCACGCGGACCGACGTCGAGCGACTCATCCTGGAGGGCTTCTTTCCCCCCGTAGCGCTGACCGACAAGCCAGCCGCACGACGGAGCGGCTTTCAGGAGTTCGGACTGCCGTATGCCGCCGATCCGGCAATCTCGCGCTACCTCGCGGCGTTTCTGACGGCCCATCGCCAGGAAGCTGAAACGTCTGATGCGGCAACAGCTGCCGAAGTTGCCGCCAGTGCCCGGCCTGATGTGATCCTGTTTAACGGCGGCGTGTTTGCTTCGAATTTGCTTCGCGAGCGGCTGCTCGAGCTGCTCGCCGATTGGTTTTCACCCGCCGGCGGCGATCGTTGGCGGCCGCAAGTGCTCGACCACGACCGGCTCGATCTGGCCGTCGCCCGCGGCGCTGCTTACTACGGCATGGTCCGCCGCGGCGAAGGGGTGAAGATCGTTGCGACATTGGCCCGGACGTACTACATCGGCGTCGAAGCGGGCCCCGCGGAATCCTCGGCGGAAACGAAGACTGCCGAGCCAACGGCCGCCGCGATCTGCCTCGTGCCCGCCACCGCCGAACCGGGACAGACGATCGACCTGGCCGAGCGGCAATTCGATTTGCTCGTCTCCGAGCCGGTCGAGTTTCCTCTGTACACCTCAAGCGTCCGACTCACCGACCAGCCGGGCGAGCTCGTGCACTTCGATCCCGAGCAAATGTCGGCCCTGCCGCCGATTCGCACGGCGCTGAAAACTCGCAGCCGCCGAGAGCGCGGGACCGTCGCGGTCCGACTGCACGCTCGCCTCAGCGAAATTGGGACGATCGACCTGTGGTGCAGCGAAGTGGGCGGCGATCGTTCGTGGCGGCTGCAGTTCGATGTTCGCTCGGCGACGCAGACCGACGTCGCGGCCCACGAATCGGACGGCGAGGCGCTGGGTTTCGTCGACGAGGAAACGGCCAAAGCTTGCCGAGCTGTGCTCGAGTCGGTGTTTGGCGCCGCAGGCAGCTCGCCGCCCGATTCGCTGAACAAGCGGCTAGTCGAAGCTGCCGAAAGTCAGCGAGGAGAGTGGCCCCCCTCGCTCCTGCGTCGCCTGTGGGAACAGCTCATGGAACTCGAAGCCGGTCGGCGCAAAAGTGCCCAGCACGAAGCCCGCTGGCTCAATTTGCTCGGCTATGCGCTTCGTCCGGGATATGGCCTGGCGGTTGACGACTGGCGGGTGGCCGAGACCTGGAAGACCGTGCAGGGAAAGCTCGCTCATCCTGCGGCCACCAGCCGGACCGAGTCGCTCATCCTGTGGCGGCGGATTGCCGGCGGACTGTCGCTCGGTCAGCAGCGAGCGCTCGCCGAGCCGCTTCTGGCAACGGTGCGGACCTGGCACAAGCGACAAACGTCCGGCAGCGGCAAGGCCAGCGATCCGACGTTCAGCCCGCACGAGGCGGTCGAAGTCCTCCGGCTGTTGGGCTCGCTCGAACTCTTGCCAGTGGAGCGCAAGGTCGAACTGGGCGGACTGCTGGCCGACCTCGTGGCGCGGAAGAAGCTCGCCAATCTGCACGCTGCCGTGGGTTGGGGGCTGGCCCGTCTGGCCGCGCGACAGCCGGCGTATGGTCCGCTCAACGCGGTTATCGCTCCGGAGCAAGTTGTGGAGTGGATCGAGCAGGTGCTCAAGCTCGACCTGCCCGACGCCACCCGGCAATTCATGCTGGTACAGATGGCTCGCCGCACGGGCGATCGCTACCGGGATGTGCCTCCCGCTCTGGCCGAGCGCGTCTGCCTGTGGCTCGCGGCTCACGGAGCCAGTGAACACGCCGTGCAACTCGTCCGCGAAGGTGGCCAGCTCGACACCGAGGAGCAGGACCGCGTGTTCGGCGAGGCCTTGCCGCGGGGGCTGCGGACGAGGGGCTAGGGCTGGGGAAGAAGTGGCTAGTGGCTAGTGGCTAGGGATTTGTGGCTAACAGGTGTGCAGAATGTCGGACTTTGCAAATGACGCCAGCTCTTCGCAACGGGCAGAAGGTGCGCCAGCCCTAGCCCCTAGCCCTGGCCCCTCCCCACCGGCAATAGCCACTAGCACTAGCCACTCCGCTCTCCCCCTCCCTCTCCTCATCACCGGGGTCGCGGGCGTCGCCGGTTACAACGCGTTTCGCTACTTTCGTGAGCGCTATGGCTCACAGGTGATCGGCATTCGCCGCCGCGACAATTGGCCGCTAAGTCTCGACGGCATCGTCCCCTGTGACGGCGACGATGCAGACGAGCTCGCTCGGCTCTTCGATCGGCACCAGTTCGCGGCGGTCCTCAACGCCGAGGGAACTTGCAAGCTCAAGTCGTGCGAACTCGATCCGGCGATGGCTCGGCGGATCAATGTCACCAGCATCGAGACGCTGCTACGGCAGACCGAGCGGGACGGCGTGCGGCTCGTGCACCTGTCGATCGATCTAGTCTTTTCGGGCACCCGCGGCGGCGGACACACCGAAGCGGACGAGACCGACCCAGTGACGATCTACGGCCAGACGATGGTCGAGGCGGAACAGCTGCTCACTTCGGAACGTCCCGATGCCGCGCAGCTCCGCATTTCGCTGCCGATGGGAGTCAGCTTCAACGGCCACGCCGGCGCGATCGACTGGATCCAGCACCGCTTTAAGAAGGGGAAGCCCGCCACGCTGTACTACGACGAAGTCCGGACGCCGACGTACACCGATTGCCTCAATCCGCTCCTGGCGACACTGCTCAGCCGTAGCGACGTCCGCGGCCTTTATCACGCCGGTGGCCCGCGAAGATTGAGCCTGTATGAAATTGCCCAGATCGTCAATCGCGTTGGCGGCTACGACCCGCACTTGCTGATCGGCTGCCCGCGCCATGAAGCAGGTCCGCTGCCGCCGCGGGCCGGGGACGTGAGCATGAACAGCAGCAAACTGGCAAGAGCCCTGGGCTACGATCCGTTCGATCCCTGGCCGCTCCCCGAAGAGTGGATCCCCGACAGTCGCGAGTGGCACTATCAACGCCCCCGCGGATCGCCCGAGCTATTGGCGCGAGTGCTCTATCGCAACCCGCGGCACTTCCAATCAACCCCGCTGCCGGTGTGATCCATCGCGGCGAACGCGGCGCTCGGTGCCATGCGGCGCGGGGACGGCAGAGCCGTTTTCTTCGCTTGTTTCGCCATGCCGTGTCGAATTACCCGACGCGACCGCTCCACGGTGAGGGGCTTCCGTCGGCTCGTCGGCTTCCCCCTCGTCCACGAGATCGTCACCGCGGACGACCTGCAATTGAGGCGGACCGGCGGTTGTGTGCTCGCTGTCGTGGCGGTCCGACTCGTGCCCCGCCTTCTTCCGCGGCTTGAACACCCGTCCCAGCGGACCGGCCA
>JALORD010000246.1 GCA_025459145.1 Pirellulaceae bacterium
GACCGCAACGGCGTCCGCACGCCGATGCAGTGGAGCCCCGACCGGAACGCCGGCTTCTCGCTCGCGAACCCGCAGCAGCTCTACCTGCCGGTGATTATCGATCACGAGTACCACTACGAAGCGGTCAATGTCGAGACCTCGCGCCGCAATCCGTTTTCGCTTTTCTGGTGGATGAAGCGAATGATCGCGATGCGGCAGCAATCGCAGATTTTCGCCCGCGGCTCGCTCCGGTTTCTGCTTCCTGAAAACAATCGGGTGCTGGCCTTTATACGCACGCTCGGCGACCAGTCGATCCTGGTCGTGGCCAATCTGTCCCGCTTTTCGCAGTTCGTCGAGCTTGATTTGTCGGAGTTTCGCGGCTGTGCGCCGATCGAGCTGTTCGGCCATACGCCGTTCCCCCGCATCGGCGAATTGCCGTACCTGCTGACGCTTGGGCCGCACAGTTTCTACTGGTTCTCGCTCAGTTCGCCGTGCGAGGTGAGCCTTCCGGCGGAGGCCGTCGTGCCCGCGGCGCGACGCACTTCGGCGGATGGCGGCGATACTTCGCCGCTGGCGGTCCGGGGCCGCTGGCAGCGCGTCTTTGAAGGCCAATCGCGCGAACGGCTCGAGAAGCGGCTCCCCGCGGTCCTGTCGAAACGCCGCTGGTTTGGCGGCAAGGGAAAGACCGTGCGGCAGGCGACCATCGCCGACGTGCTTCCTCTGGAAGACGATGAGATTGCAGCCGAAGCGCAGCTGCTCCTCATCCAGATCGACTACGTGGGCGACGAACAAGAGATTTACCTGTTGCCGGTCGCCTTTGCCACAGGCGAAAAGGCCCAGCTCATCGTACAGGACAATCAAGCCACGGTGCTCGCGCATCTGGAAGTGACGACGAGTCGGGAGACGCTGACCGGCGTTCTGTTCGATCCGTTCGGCGAAGCGGGCCTTGGCCAGTTCTTGCTCGACACGATCAGCGGGCGGCGAAAGATTCAGGGGGAGGCGGGGCGCCTCGTCGGTTCGCCCGCGAAAACCCTCAAAGGGCTCCGCGGCGCTCCCGGAGAGAAGCTGGCCGTACGCGCGATGCGCGTCGAACAGAGCAATAGTGCCATCGTCTACGGCGACAAACTCCTGCTCAAGCTGTTTCGCCGGATGGAAGTGGGCGTTAACCCGGACCTGGAAATTGGCCGCTTCCTGACCGAGGGGGGCCGCTTTCCCTTCACGCCCGAGACGGCCGGCTCGCTCGAATACGAACTGGCCAGCGGCAAATCGGCGACGGTCGGCATTCTGCAGGCGTTTGTGCGCAACGAAGGGGATGCCTGGAGCTATACGCTCGAATGCGTGAACCGTTTTTTCGATCGCGTGCTGACCACGTGCGGCGCGACCCCGCCGAGCGCCGTCGATCTCCCTGCGGTCGGACTGCTCGAACTGTCGGGTATCGAACCGCTGGCCCGCACTCGCGACCTGTGCAACGCGTATCTCGAATCGGCGACGCTCATGGGCCAGCGCACCGCTCAGATGCACCTCGCCCTGGCCGCCGACGACATCCATCCCGACTTCGCCCCCGAGCCGTTTTCCGAGCTCTACCAAAGGTCGCTCTATCAGGGCATGCGAGGCCTCGCCCGCCGCACGCTGCGGCAGGTGCGCTCGCAGCTCAAGCACCTCCCGGCCGATGTGCAGGAAGAAGCCCGCACCCTGCTGGTGCTCGAACAGGAAATCATGGACCGCTTTCGGACGATCGTCGGTCCCAAGCTGAGCGGCGCCCGCATCCGCTGCCACGGCGACTACCACCTGGGGCAGGTGCTCTACACGGGCAAGGACTTTGTGATCATCGATTTCGAAGGAGAGCCGATGCGCCGGCTGAGCGAACGGCGTTTGAAGCGGTCCCCCCTGCGGGATGTGGCAGGGATGATTCGCTCGTTTGATTACGCCGCCCAGACGGTCCTGCAAAACCAGGTGGTGGGCATGATGCACAGCCGCGACGAGTATCCGGTATTTCAGGCCTGGGCCACGTTCTGGTCGCGGTGGATCAGTTCGCGGTTCCTGGGAGCATACCTCACGACAGCCGCCGGAGCCCCGTTTCTCCCGCGGGAACAAAGCGAGGTGAAACTGCTGCTCGATGTGTTCCTGCTCGAAAAAGCGGTGTACGAGCTTGGGTACGAGATCAACAACCGACCGACGTGGGTGCGAGTCCCCATTGCCGGAATTCAGCAAGTGCTCGATTCACAGGCGTGAGCGCAGGAGTAACCACGAGCAACCACCGCTACGCCAACAGGTCGGTCACGACCCTTCCGTGCACATCCGTCAGCCGGATGTCGCGGCCGCTGTAGCGGTAGGTAAGCTTTTCGTGGTCGAGCCCCATCAGATGGAGGAGCGTCGCCTGCAGGTCATAGACGTGCATCGGCTTGTCGATGGCCGCGTATCCGAGTTCGTCGGTCGCGCCGTGTACATAGCCTCCCTTCACTCCGCCGCCGGCCAGCCACATCGAAAAGCCGAGCGCATGGTGGTCGCGTCCCTTTTCCCCTTCGGTCATCGGCGTGCGCCCGAATTCTCCCCCCCAGACGACGATCGTGTCGTCCCACATACCGCGAGCCTTCAGATCGGAGAGGAGGGCCGCGATCGGCCGGTCGCTCTTTTGGGCGTGATCGCGGTGCTTATTAATGTCCTGGTGATCGTCCCAGGGTTGGCCATTGCCGTAGTAGATCTGCACCATCCTGACGCCCCGCTCGGCCAACCGGCGGGACAAGAGGCAGGCATTGGCGAACTCGCCTTCGCCGTAGGCGGCACGGGTGTGTGCTGACTCGCGGGCGAGGTCGAACGCCTCCTGGGCTTCACCCTGCATCCTGTATGCCATTTCGAGCGAAGCGATCCGGGCCTCGAGCTGATCGTCGCCGCCGCGCGACTCTTGATGCAGCCGATTGAGCGACTGGAGCAGATCGAGCTGTTCCCGCTGCTGCGCCCCCGTGAGGTATTGGTTTCGCACGTCGCGGATGATCTTCGCGGGATCAACCGACTTGTTGTTGATGTGCGTTCCCTGAGTGACGCCCGGCAGGAAGCTGCTGGTCCACAGGTACGGTCCGACGACCGGCTTGCCCGGACAGAGCACAATGTAGCCGGGAAGATTCTGGTTCTCGCTTCCCAGGGCGTACGTGAGCCACGACCCCATACTGGGCCGGATCGGCTGCATGTTCCCCGTGTTCATGAGCAACAGGCCCGGCTCATGATTCGGGTTGTCGGTGTGCATCGAGCGGATGACGCACAGATCGTCGATATGCCGCGACACCTCGGGGTACAGCTCCGACACTTCGATACCGCACTCGCCCTGAGGACCCCACTTAAACGGCGAGGCGAGGAGCTTGCCGTTTCGCCGCCGGCTGTTCTTCGTGGCGAACGACTCGGGGAGCGTCTCGCCGGCGTGCTTCGTGAGCTCTGGCTTGGGATCGAACGTATCGACGTGGCTCGGCCCGCCGTTCATGAACAGGAAAATGATTCGCTTGGCCCGCGGCGCGAAATGCGGCTGGCGCGGAGCGAGCGGATTGTTGCTCGCGGCGGCCGCGCCGGTCGCAGCGAGCAGTCCCGCCTCGGAGAGGGCTGCCGAGAGTCCGACGAGTCCGAGTCCTCCCCCGGCACGGATCAGCATGCTCCGCCGCGAAAGCAGATTCGAGGCACCGCCGGCGGTATGGCTAGACGCACTATTCATTGGATCGTCTCGCACTAATCGACGTACAGAAATTCGTTGGAGGCCAGGAGGGCCTGGGCGTAGCGCTCCCAGCGGCTTAGTTGGGCCGCCGGAGCAGCGCCGGCCTGGTCCTCGTCTGCATCCTCCTCGGCCAGCAGGTAATTGCGGGCCACATCCAACTCGGCATCAGTCGGCGGGCGGCTGTACACCAGTTCGTACGCCAACCGTACGCGATGTTCGTCGTCGGCACTGGCGGCCGACACACGCTCGGCCAGTGCCCGGGCATTGGCGACCATGAACTCGCTGTTGAGGACGAACAACTGCTGCAGCGGCACCGTGGTCTGCGTCCGCTGGTCACTCGTAATGTTCGGATCGGGAAAGTCGAACAGCCGGAGCAGGTGGTTGAGTTCGTGCCGGCTGATCTCGCCGTACAGCGTGCGGCGGCGGTTGTTCGTCTCCGCCAACTCCTGCGGCGGACCGCCTAGCGCCGTGTCCAACTCACCGCTGGCGGCGAGCATCGCATCGCGCCACGCTTCGACCTCCAGCCGGCGGCGGCTCGCGCGGCCCAGCAGGCGATTCTCGGGATCCGCGGCCAGAGTCTGGGCCGCTGCGGCCGTGCTTTGCCGATAGGTCGCCGACAGGACGATTTCGCGGTGGATCGCCTTGATCGACCAGCCGCTGGCGACGAAGCGGGCGGCCAGATAGTCGAGCAGTTCGGGGTGCGTCGGCCGCTCGCCGAGAATGCCAAAGTTGCTCGCCGTCCCGACGATGCCCCGGCCAAAGTGCTGCTGCCAGAGGCGATTCACAAGGACACGGGCGGTCAGCGGATTGTCTGGGCTGGCGATGGCCGCGGCCAGTTCGCGGCGGCCGCTCCCCACGGTAAATGGCGCGGCACTGTCTGTGGCCAAAACTTGCAGGAATCGCCGCGGCGCTTCGGCCCCCAGGGTCTCGGGATTGCCGCGAATATGCACCGCCAGGTTCCGCGGCTCCTCAGCGTCCTTCAGGGCGTGAATGTGCGGATATTTCTTCGCCCGGTTCTTCTTTTTCTTCTCGTTCTCTTTGAGATCCTTCTCGAGCTCGTCAATCTCGGCCTGCGAAACGAGCGGAATCTCGACGTACTCGGTGCTGGCGAACACCCCCGCCAAGGCGTAATAGTCTGAGGTGGGGATCGGATCGAACTTGTGGTCGTGGCAGCGGGCGCAGGCGACCGTCAGACCGAGAAACCCGCGGGTGAGCGTATCGATGCGATCGGCGTATTGATCGAGCTGGTTTTTGTCGCCGTAGTATACCGGGCCGCAGGCGAAGTAACCGAGCGCCGCGAGATCGGCTGGATCGGCACTCTCGGCTCCCCGCAACTGGTCCGCGGCAATCTGTGCGGTGACAAACTCGTCATAAGGTAGATCGCCGTTAAATGCCGCCGTCACCCAGTCGCGATACCGAAAACCTTGCGGATACTGGCGGGCCTCGAACGTGTGGGCCTGATCCTCGCCGTAGCGAGCCACATCAAGCCAGAGGCGGGCCATCCGTTCGCCGTATTGGGGCGAAGCGAGCAGCCGCTCGACAACCTGCTCGTAAGCCAAGGGCGACTCATCCGCGAGAAACTCGGCGACTTCCTCCGGCGTCGGCGGCATGCCCGTCAGGTCGAACGTCAAGCGGCGGAGCAGCGTCCGCCGATCGGCCGCGGCCGCAGGACGCAGACGTTCCTGTTCCAGGCGAGCCAGGATGAAGGCATCGATTGCGTTCGCCGGCCACGCCGTATCGGACACCGCAGGCAGAGCCGGCTGCACCACCGGCTGATAGGCCCAAAACTCCCGATCCTCGGGCTTGAGCTGCCAGGTGTCTTCGGCGGCAGCCATCGGCCGCGGAGCGACTTTCGTTTCGGTCCAGGGAAGGCCCAGCGAAACCCACTTGGTGAGCGACTCGATCTTCTCGGCATCGAGCTTCCCTTTGGGAGGCATCTGCGGCGAGTCGTCTTTGTAATGCAGAGCCGAAATCAAAAGGCTTTGCGCCGGCTCGCCGGGCACCGCAGCCGGGCCGCTCTCGCCCCCGGTGATTAGTGCTTCACGCGAGTCAAGCCGCAGGCCGGCTTCCTGTTTCCGCGGACCGTGGCAATCGATACAGGCGCTCGCGAGCAGCGGACGAATCGAGTTCTCAAAAAACTCTACCTGCTCCGGAGCAAATGTCGCGGCTGGCGCCGCTTCATCGGCGCGGGCGAACAGGCCCGACGACGAGACAAGCGCCGTAATGGCCAGCAGGGGAGCGAAGGGCAACCACGGGAAGTAGTTCGACGCCAGCTTCGATCCACGCCGCGGCGTCGTGGTTTGCGGCTGAAAGACTCGCGGCATGGGGAACGGGCTCCGCGCGAGGAAGGAGGGAGAAATCGCCGATGGCCAACGCCACTCTAGCGATCCCGGCAAGGCCCCGATTTTAACCCATCGGCAGGGCCCGATGCACGCGCAATTCCGCGGAATTTTCTGGCCCGCGCGGCCCAAAGAAGCCACTCTGCTGGTGGCAATTGCGGCGCGGGGAGACGATCTGTTTCCCGCGCCGCCTGTGAGCCAAAATTCGTAAGGGATCGCCCCTAACGAACCACCAGCGGCTTTGTCGGCTTCGGCAAACCGGCCGCTTCGCGCAGCATGTCGAGCACTTTCTCGATCTTGGCGTGCGTACGAGCCGACTGGCTGACAACGATCAGGCCGTTGTACTGGCCGATTGTGCCGGGACCGCCCATCTCCTGCCAGGTGTCGACGTCGACCGCCGTTGTGATGATTTCGATCAGTTCCTCGGCCTTCTGGTCCTCGGGCGAACGGGGACGCGCGGGCTCAGCCGCCATTCCGCCCGACACCATGCCCGGGCCTCCCATCATGCCGCCACCCGATCCGCCGCCAAATCCGCCCATCTGCGGAATGACATCGGCCGACTTAGTGCGGCGGGGAATCGAAGGAACACCGCCGCTACCGGGCACACCGGGCGCTGTTCCGGGGGTAGCAGGTTGTCCCGCTCCGGCGGGCGCGCCAAATCCTGAGTCGCCGCCACCGCCGGGTGCCGGGGTCCCCTCACCAGGGAATCCTCCGCTCGCACTCGCGGAACCGTATCCACCGCTGTCGCTACTTGCAGATCCGTAGGATTCTCCCCCCTCATACCCACCAGGTCCGGAGCTCCCATAACCACTGCCGCCGGGCATCATCGTTCCCGGGCCCATGCCCGGCATCCCCATTCCCGCCCCAGGCCTCCCACGGCTCTGAGCAGCGCTGGGCATCGTGAGCAAATCGCGGCAGTCGTAGACCCGAACCTCCATCGTTGACGCGGCGTCGTCGGAGGTCGTAATGACGAGCAGATCGTCCTTTTCATAGTAGACAAGATCGATTTCCTCCAGGAGCAAGTCGAGGTACGTCTTCAATCGCACTTGGCTAAAGGAATGCGAAATTGGCGTGTCGACGTTGACGCCATTGTCGGTAATTGGCTTAATCTTCAAGTGAAAGGAGACTCCAGACATTGCGCTGAGATGCTGCAATACGTCCTTGAGAGGCGTCTCGATGTAGTTGACATCAATCAATCGGTTCAGCGCAGCTGCGAGTTTCGCCTGGTTGTTCTCTTTGGCCGTAATGAAGAGTACGTCGTCCTTGATCACATAGGCCAGGCCGTGCTTGTCCAGGACGATGTCGAGCACCGCGCTCAGGCGACTTTCGTTTAGATTCATCGAGACTGGAGTATCTAACCTGATCCCCGACTTCTTGATCTCTTGCTCGTCTATTTCAACATTGACTTTAAATTCTGCGCCGACAAAATACAGAACGTCCGAAA
>JALORD010000684.1 GCA_025459145.1 Pirellulaceae bacterium
CCACTGCCCAGCCGCCCGGGCTTTCCGACCGTATTCATGACCTCCCGCAGGAGATCCTGGTCCGTCAGATCCTCGCCCTCCCGAATGTCGCCCGATCGAGCCACGCGCTCCCTTCGGAACCGCTCAATCTCATCGCTGGCCATCGCCCGGAAGTTGTCATCCAGCTTCTCGCCAGACTCCAGCTGCTCGCTGTCGATCAGTAGCGTGTTCGGGCGCGCCAGCGGATTGCCATTGACGTCAAAGTTCCGGAACAGCTCCAACCGCCCGTTCTCGAGCATCGTCGTCCCGTCGGCGTTCTCCCGCTGGAATCCGGACACATAGTCATAGACCAGCTTCGACGACGAGGTGTTGTTGCACACAATGATGAAGCACGGCGGAACGCCGACACCCGCCTTCTGCCACAGCTCGAACGTCTGCTTGTAATGCCCGTACAGCGCCTCGAGCGCCGTTTGTAGTTGTGCCGGCAGGCTCAGCGGATCAAGAACCGCCCCCTTGCCACGACCCTTCTTCGGCATCTTCTTGCCGATGTGCTCCCAAAGATTGCGGAACATCGGCATGTCGTCGCCCGGGATGTTGTCCGCAATCGGCACCCGCGGCAGCTTCACGATGCCGCACTCGATGGCATCCATCAGCGAGAAGTCGCTCATCGTCCACGGGAACAGCGGCGAGAAGTCGCTCATCGTCCACGGGAACAGCGTCCCTTCCGCATACCCGGAACCGCTTAGAAAGAATGGAGTCGCCGACAGATCCATGACCCGCGCCACGCCCAGCTGCCGGTTCACGGTCTCGAGCCCCGTGATCCACATCCGCGCGGCCTCGGTGTTCTTCTCCGCCTCTTTTCTCTCGTCGCCCTTCAGTTCGTCATCTTCAGCTTCGACTTCCGGCTTCTCGCGGTAGCAGTGGTGCGCCTCATCGTTGATCACGAGGATGTTCTTCATCCCCATCAGATCCGGCATCACCCGCTGCAGCATCTGCCCGTCGGTCTCCAGCGTCTGGAGCGCCTCGCCCCGACCCTGCAGCAGCGAGCGCCCGCCCTTGGACAGGTCAAGCGTCTCTCGAAGCTTGAACGCGTGGAAATTCGTGATGACGATCTTGGCTCGATTGATCTCCTCGACCAGATCGCTCGGCACCAGCTCGAACCGCCCGTAGTAGCTGTCCGGATCATTCGGCTGCAGCACCCGCAACCGATCCTTGATCGTGATGCCCGGGGTAACGACGAGGAAACCCCGCGTGAACCGCTTGCTCTGCGGCCGCCGCACCGCATTGATTGTCTGCCAGGCGATCAGCATCGCCATCACTGTCGTCTTGCCGGCCCCCGTCGCCAGCTTCAATGCGAGCCGCATCAACTCCGGATTTGCATCCCGATTGGCATTCGCCAGGTACTCGACGTACTTCTCTCCCTGCTTGCCCAGATTCGGCGCCACCTCGGTCAGCCAGATTGCCGTTTCCACCGCCTCAACCTGGCAGAAGAATGGCCGTTGGCTCGAGAACTTGTGATGCCGCCAGTGCTGCAGCAATCGAGCCGTCTCCGGCGTCACCCGCCAGTCATTGGGACTCGGAATCAGCCGCCACTGATCGACCAGCTCCCGAACCCCATTGATGATCGCAGTGTGAGCGTACTTCTGACTGTCGGTGGATAACCCCTGCTCCCCACCCAACGCCAGCGTCGCCTGATCCCCACCATCGCGCCGCTTCGCCGCCGGAATCGGCGTTATGAATTCCGCGGGCCGCCGCTTCTCGATAATCTGCTGGGTAGGCTGCCCCGCCGCATCCAGCTCCCAATGCCGCGCAGGTTTCGCATACGGCGAATTCAATACGGGCTTCTGAAAGAAACGGTCATCCACGCGGGTTCTCCGTCAGTTCCGCCTGTGAAGGCCGCCAGCGCGGCGAACGACCCTCATCTCCAGGCTGCGTCGATCGCGCATAGCCTTCAACCAATGGTCCGCGTAGCTCTAACAGATCCATCGCCCCACCCCAGGCGGCCCGCCGCCGATTTTTGGACTTATTCTTCCCTGCCAGCGAACCGACCAGCCGATCCTACCAGTCCCACCACCGCCGGACAGGAAACGCCGGACGTTTGCTGAATGGTCGCCGCCGTCCTGACGTCGCCGCTAGTGCACCGTACGCAGCTGCCACACCCGACCGATTCCTGAACCGCCCCAAGCGGGCCCGCAGAGCGCGGCTCACAATTGGCCGGGTAAACGCGGCCTTCCCGGAACGGCGGCAAGGACGTGCAATACGTGAACTAGCGTGACTTGACCGACGCGACCGCTCTCGCCCAGCGCGCCTGGCACTCATAAACTTGGTGGCCCCAGGCAAAGTGGTCTTTGTACTTGCATCGGTCGACCGCTCCAACGGTAGCCCTTGCCAGACCAGCCCTGTTGCTGCTTCCGACGCCCGTCTATTTGATACATACCCCGGTCCCGGCCTGGCCCCAACCCCCGCCACTGCACCTGGCCGGTGCCCGGGCGCGTCCGGAGCGGATCGAAAAAGAATCGAAACAGGATCGCAAGAGAGTGGCCAGGAGGGCGCGGAGCCGGGCTTGCAGGCGGGCCAGTGCGGGGTATGTATCAGTCCAAAGGCGGTTTTGGCTTGGCGACGCGCCCATTGATCGGGGGGAATAAAGTCGGTACGGAAATGCGTCCCGCTGAACGAATGCAAAGTCTGTACGTTCCGTCCAGAATGACGAACGGCTGCTTTGTGGTCGTGGGCTGACAGGCCGGAGTCGGCC
>JALORD010000247.1 GCA_025459145.1 Pirellulaceae bacterium
AGGAAGCCTCGGGGACCAATCCAAAGGCTGAAGAGACGAATCCCCCGGCTGATGGTAAGAAGGACGAGGAAAAGCCCGCAACGGCGAAGCCTGAAGAGGCCCAGCCTGCCGAAGAGAAGCCCGCAGCAGAGAAGCCGACGGAGCCATCCGAGAAGCCGGCCGACGCAACGGAGAAGACGGATCCGCCATCCGACTCTGCAGCGGCTGAAGAGAAGAGCGCGGACCAGAAATCGGACGAGCCCAATTCAACTGGCGAATCGGCAGATAAACCAAGCGAAGCGAGCCAAGAAACGACCGAACAACCCCAGCCAAATTCCACCGAACCCATCGCCCCCGCGCCCGAAGCGTTGTGATGCCATGGGGCAAGTGCAGGGTGCAGGTCGCCGCCAATTGCGGCGTCTACTGCTGGCCTGCGCCAGTGCGGATCCGATGTGCGCATGCGTATTGTTTCGCTCCTTCCCAGCGCCACGGAAATTCTCTTTGCCCTGGGGCGCGGTAACGATGTCGTCGCGGTGAGCCACGAGTGCGACTATCCGCCCGCGGCTCGGTCGCTTCCCCGCGCGACCGCCTCGCGGATCGACAGTCGGCTGTCGAGCGGCCAGATCGATGAGCGCGTCAAGTCGCTGTCAGCCGCCGGCGAGCCGCTGTACGAAATCGACGGTGCGCTGATTGCCCGCCTCGCGCCCGATCTGATCGTCACTCAATCGCAGTGCGAAGTCTGCGCGGTTCGGTATGCCGATGTGGTCACACTGGTGGGGATGCATGCCGAATTGGCGGCGACTAAGGTCGTGGCTTTGAATCCGCACTCGATCGACGATCTGCTCGCGGATATTCAGCGGCTGGGGGAAGCGGCGGGAGCGGAGTCGGCATCGCGACTGCTCGTGCGGCAGCTGACAGCACGAATCGGGGCCGTCCACGCGGCTGCCGCGCACCTTCTGCCCGCCGAGCGGCCGCGGACTCTCTGCCTGGAGTGGCTCGACCCTCCGATGGCCGCGGGGCACTGGACCCCGCAACTTATTGCTTGGGCTGGGGGCGAATCCATCTTGGCCGTGCCGGGAGTTCCCAGCCCCTATGTGGACTGGCAAGAGGTGCAAGCGGCGGATCCCGATGTCATCCTCATCGCATGCTGCGGGTTTGACCTGTCCCGCAGCCGGCGCGAGGCGGCGACGCTTGAATCGCTGACTTGTTGGCGCGATCTTCGCGCCGTCCGCACAGGACGAGTCTTTGTGCTCGATGGCAATTCCTACCTGAACCGCTGCGGCCCGCGGCTGGTGGATACCCTGGAGCTCTTTGCCAGTTGGCTCCAGCCATCGCTGTTCGGTTCGCCCGTTGCCGCGACGCTCGCGGAGGGGGTCGCCTGGTCGCGACTTGCCACGACTCCCCGGGACTAGCTGCGCCGGGACTAGCCACGCCGTCGAGCGGGGAGCCATAATCGAGCGCGGCTGCGGTCGGGTTGTCGCACACGACGAATCTTTTCGGGCAGGAATTCACCGATGGGACTTCTCAGTCAGGCGTTGGATCGCTCAGTCAGGCGTATTGCCCTTGTGGCGGCGGGATCTGTCGCGGCTGTGCTGGCCTTGGGCGGGACCTCACACTCCGCTGCCGCGGCCGATCGGCCGAATGTCCTGTTCATTGCCGTCGACGACCTCAACGACTGGATCGGCTGCCTGGGAGGACACCCCGACGCCAAGACGCCCAACATCGACCGGCTTGCCGCGCGCGGCGTGAACTTCACCCGCGCCTACTGTGCGGCACCGGCCTGCAATCCGTCGCGGGCGGCACTGCTAACGGGACGTCGTCCGAGTACGTCGGGGGTCTACCACAACAATCAGCCGTGGCGCCCTGTGATGCGGGATGTGGTCACGCTGCCCCAGTATTTCAGCCAGCATGGATACCGGGTCGTCGGCGGAGGCAAAATCTATCACAACAGCTTTAACGACCAATCGTCGTGGGACCACTGGCAGAAGGCGGGGAACTTTCCTCAGCCCGACGAGTTGCCCCACAACGGGATCGCAGGAGCAGGGCATTTCGATTGGGGCCCCGTGGCGGTGGACGACGCGGCCATGGGCGACCATGCCACCGTGGATTGGGCGATCAACGAGCTCCAGCAGGATCATGATCGGCCGCTGTTCTTGGCCTGCGGCTTTATCCGCCCGCATCTGCCGTTTTTTGCTCCCGCCAAGTACTTCGAGCAGTTTCCCCGGGAGAAGATCGCGCTGCCGGAGATTCCCGACGATGACCTGGCGGATATTCCCGCCGCGGGCCGGCAAATCGCGAGGCCGCAAGGGGACCACGCCAAAGTGATCGCGGCGGGGCAGCATCGGCATGCCGTGCAAGCCTATCTGGCCTGCATCGCCCACGTCGACTACGAACTCGGACGACTACTCGCCGCACTCGACGCGACTCCCAAGGCCAAGAACACGATCGTCGTGCTGTGGGGCGATCACGGCTGGCATCTGGGCGAGAAGCAGCACTGGCGCAAGTTCGCACTGTGGGAAGAAGCAACCCGCGTCCCGCTCATGATCGCAGCCCCGGGCGTGACGGAGCCGAACGGAACATGCGGGCGGCCCGTGACACTCATGGATCTGTATCCCACGCTCGCCGGCCTCTGCGGTCTGCCGATCGATTCGGCCTGGGAAGGAAACAATCTCACGCCGCTTTTGGCCAGTCCCGAGGCGGCTTGGCCCCATGCCGCCCTGACGACGCACGGCAAAGGGAACCATGCCGTGCGGACCGAGCGGTGGCGGTATATCCGCTACGCCGATGGGAGCGAAGAACTCTACGATCACGACGCCGATCCGCAGGAGTGGAAGAATCTGGCGAGCGAAGCGGCGCTGGCGGGCGTCAAAGGCGAGTTGGCCAGGCATCTGCCGCCGAAAGACGCCGACGATGCGCCGACGCAGGACGGCGGTGGTGGCGGCAAAGCCAAAGGGGCGAAGAAGAAGGGAAAGGCGAAGGCGGAGTGACCACTTGTCAGTGGTCACTGGTGCTTGGTCGGTGGTGTTTGGCTCATGCGGCTTGTCGGTGGGCGAGCAATTTTCGCCGTACGAAGCTGAATTCGAAGCCGCGGGGCGAGATGTGAAAGCAGCAGAACCCGGCGGATTGGATTTCCTCGATCAGCCGCAGGCCGGCGCGCAGCGAGCGCGACGGGAAGTGGTAGTGGATTTCGACCAGAAGCTGATCGATTTCGACGCCGCTCGCCAGGATGTCGGGAATCGCTTCGAACTCGCTCCCCTCGACGTCGAGCTTGAGCACGTCGATGCGCGGGTGGCCCAGGGCCGCGAGTGTCGTCTGCAGTCGGCGGACGGGCGCTAGTACCGGTGGCGGCGAACGGTCGCCAGCGCGTGGCACGAGATACCGGCCCCACGGACGGCGGCGGCGTTCCTGCGAATAGTGTGTATTGCCTGCTTTGCGGGGCGGATAGAGCGCGAGCTCTCCATCGAACGCCGCCAGCCCCCAGGGATGAAACTTGAAACAAGTCGGCAGAGACTGTTTGCGCACCCAGGCCTGGCTGGCGGGCGTCGGATCGAAGGCGTGCACCGTCGCTCCCCAGCGCTCGATCACGGCCAGATCCCAGGCGACGTTGTCCCCGACGCCAAAGGAATAGACGACGCTATCGGTTGATAGCGGTGCTGCCAACATCGTCCAGTTGCCGAGTTCCAGGGGGCGCCCGAACGCATCACTCTGCGCGGCAGACTCGTCGAGCACGCAAGCGCGCCGGAGCCGAAACTGCCGGTAGGTCGTCTTGAGTGATTTAAGCAGCATAGTCGGCGGCAAATCGACGGCGCGCAGCACAGAGTGCAGGCATTAGCCGAGTTCCCTGGGATTCGGTCAACGCCAGTTTTGTCGCGACCCGATGCTGTCATAGCATCGCTAGCAAGGCTGCAAAAATTCTTCAAAAGTAAGTCGAGAAAACGCTACCAATTTGCGCGCGACTTGTTATATTCTTCGCTCGAAGATTGGCTGCACGCGGATGCACGGCTCAGGATCGGGCCTCGCTTTCCGCTGGATACAACCCGCTCGAGACAACGCTCTCGACACAACACCGCGCGACTCATCCGGCCGCCCCGCTGGCCGGAACGTTATTCTCCGCTTCTTTCGCCACCTGCTATGGAGGGACCCATGAGCCGGACCCGAATCCCCGTCAGCCGTCAGGAAGAGAACGCCCGCTTGATGGCCGAGCGACTCGAGATGAGCACCGCCGAAATCGGCCTCACGGTGCGGACGACGAATTGCCTGGAAGAACGCGGCATCTTTACCGTCCGCGATCTTTTGAACAGCACACCCGACCAGCTCCTGTCGATTGCCAACTTCGGCGAGAAGACGCTGGACGAGGTCTACTCGTCGCTCGAAAAGTACGGCTTCTACCGGGCGTCCCGGCGACCGAAGGCGGTGCTGGCGTAACGGCGGTAACTCCCAATCGATCCCGGGGCGCGCTGGCGCGGCCTCGGGATCTTTACGGTTACACCTTGGGAGTCGCCGAATCGAACGGGGCGGCGTTTAGTTTGCCCACCAGGCCCCTGCCGGCAAAACGACGCGGAATTGCTGCACGAACAGCAGATAGACAATCGCCAGCATCGCCGCGGAGAGCAGAATCGCTTGCCACCAGGGGAGCCGCTGGCGAATCATCAGGAGCGCGGCGAACAGCATTGTGCTGGGAAAAAAGCCGAGCCACGGAATAGCGCCGACATAGACGACGACTCCCGCTACGAGGAGACAGGCTTCGCGGGAGAGAAGTGGACCGGCTGCGGAGCTCTCCGCAACGATTTCGGTGCTTTGGCCAGGGGGAACTTTGGATTGGCTCACCCGGGCTGCGCTGCGGCGAGCCCGCATTAACTCGGCTCCGCCGAGCACGACGAGGCCGGCGAACAGTCCGATTGCCAAGAGCCGCGGGAAAAACCAGGGTCCCGGGTCGGCGGACGAGACCGCTTGCGACTGGCCGACCTGGGCGCTGTAGCCCGCTGCCTCGACGACGGGCGTCCAGCGCGCCTCCTGGGCCTCGAGAAACTCGCGGAAGTCGTCGCCCGTGCGGACGGTGATGCCGAAGCCGTTCTGGGCCATGAACTCGCGGTAAGCGGCCGAGCCGGTGATCTGGATGAGCTTTTCGGTCAAGAGGTCGCGAACCTCGTCGGGCGTTTCCGGCGGCAGGAACAGGCCCCGCCAGCCGACCGCTTCCCAGTCGATTCCTTCGTCGATCGCCGTGCGTGCATCCGGGTACTCGGCGACCCGCTCACGGGCGAGGACGCTGAGAATGCGGAGCTGCCCCGCTTCGAGCTGCGACTGGGCCTCGGGAATGCTGCAGCAGACCGCGTCGACGTGTCCGCCGAGCAGCTCGACCAGCGACGGTGCCGACCCCTGCGACGGGATCCAGACTACCGCGTCCGTAGGCAGGTCGGCCGCGAGCAAGAGCCCCGCTCGGGCCAGGTCCCACGCGCCGCCGGCCGCGGTGCCCGACATTTTGAGCGTACCCGGTTTGGCGCGCACCTCGGCGAGTAACTCGGTGAGCGATTGCCACGGGGCATCGCTGCGGACGATGATCGCGGCCGGATCGGCGTTCACCTGAAGCAGCGGCTGAAAGTCGCGATAGCTGAGGTTCGCCACCCCCATCGCCCGCATCGTGCTCAGTTCGAAGGTGCCGAGCGTGAGCGTGTAGCCGTCGGGCCTGGCCTGAGCCCCGGCGGTGTGGCCGGTCGCCCCGCTACCGCCAGTCTGGTTCTGCACGACGACCGGCTTGCCCAGCTCGCGCTGCAGTTGGTCGGCCAGGAAGCGGGCGACCCGATCCGTGCCGCCGCCGGGAGCCCACGGGCAGATCACGACAATCATCCGGTTGGGGTAATCGCTCGCCGACTGCTGGGCAGAGGAAGGTCGTGCGAGCGCGGCAATCGCCAACCACGCGAGGAGAGCCAGCGGAACGCCAGCGGCGAGTCTCGATCGGTTCGCGGGACGCAGCATGACGAAAACCCCTCCGGAGCTCGTGACCAATGTCATTGGCCGACCGGCGTCAGCTCGACGTCGATCCCCTTGCTCGTCGGCATGCCGCTGCCGTGGGTGTCGCCCCCCATCAATCGGCTGCTGAGGTCGCCATACGCTATGAACAGGATACCCGGCGGCAGCTCGTCCCCCTTCGCGGGCGCGACATTCACCTCGATCTCGCCCCATTCGCTCTTCAGTCGGACGGAATCTCCCTCGCGAAGCGAAAGCCGCTGCATATCGGCTGGGGCGACCTGCAGCGTACGCGTTTCGCTCTGATAGCCGTCCTTGAACTTCCCCTCGCTAATGCCAACCCCCTGCTTCGCGGTGCGGCCGGGGATGAGGATGAATGTGTGGGGCATGGGCGGAGACGCTTAGGGGGCGACACAGATGCTCGCCGCCATCCTACCTGGAAACACGCTGGGGAAACCTACTTCACCACAAAATTCACCAGCTTCCCCGGCACGACGATCGTCTTGACGACCTCCTTGCCGGCGAGCAGTTCGCTGATCCGGGCGTCGGCGCGGGCGGCGGTGACGATTGTGGCCTGGTCGCTATCGGCCGGCACCACGACCTTGCTCCGCAGCTTGCCGAGAATCTGTACCGGGATTTCCACCTCGGCATCCTTCGTCAGGGCCTCCTCGAATTGCGGCCACGGCTCGTAGGCCAGCGTCTTGTCGTGCCCCAGCAGTTGCCACAATTCCTCGGCAATGTGCGGCGCGAACGGCGCGAGGAGCAGGACAAACTTCTCCATCGACTCCCGCGGGCGGACCGTCTCCTTCGTGAAGAAGTTGGTGAACTCCATCAGCCGGGCGATCGCCGTGTTGAACTGCATCTGGTGGATATCGATCGTCACCTGCTTGATCGTCTTGTGCAGCGTGCGGCTTTGCTCGAGAGTCGGGGCAACGTTCTGCACCGACTCGTTCAGCTTCAGCTCCTCGGCCCGGTCATCGACGATCAGCCGCCACGCCCGGTCCAGAAACCCGCGGACGCCGACAACGCCAGCGGTGCTCCAGGGCTTCACCGCTTCGAGCGGTCCCATGAACATTTCGAACAACCGCAGCGAGTCGGCGCCGAATTCCTTCACAACCTTATCGGGATTAACCACGTTACCGCGGCTCTTTGACATCTTTTCGCTTTTGCCCGTCAGTTCCAGGTCGGTACCCGCCAGGTAAATTTTCCCCTTGCGTTTCTCAACCATTTCGTCGAGCAAGTTTGAAGCCTCTTCTTTTGCCGGCGCATTTACCTTCAGGATGAACAGATCCTTTCCGTCGTCATCTTTAACCGTAACCACACCAATCGCTGCGTGGTCGGAGATCAATCGGTCTTTCCAAGCCGCATAATCTTCAGCCGTAATCTGGTACTCCATTTCCCCCAGGATCATCCCCTGGTTGACCAGCTTCTG
>JALORD010000685.1 GCA_025459145.1 Pirellulaceae bacterium
GTTCTGCTCGTGCCGAGGAACGCTGCCGCTCGTCGGTGGCCTGCGTGATGCGGGCACGGCGGATGTTGCGGCTTCGCCCGCCGGCGAAGCGACCAGCCAAGTGCGCGCGGCGAAGAGCCACATTGGCGACGAGGCAACTCCGGCCCCCTCCCCTGCCCCGCTCCGCTCCGCGGCTGCGGCGGCTCAGCACTACGGCGGACAAACTCAACCGCAGTATCCAGTGCAGCCGGCGCAGTATGTCCCGCAGTCGCTCCCGCCGAGCGCCTGGACTGGGCCGGGAATGCCCGGAATGGGAATGCCAGCCCAGGAAGTGACGCCGCACAATCATGCCGTTCCCGGACACTGCCCGCACTGCAATTCGCATCGTGGACCGTTTCAGTTTACGAGCGACGTGCATGCCGGCATCGATGTGACGGGGATGGAAGGTGCTCCGGGGCTCTCCTGGGTGCCTGATGGCATTTCTTGCCCCTGGCCCAAGGACGAATTCATTTGCGACGGCGGCGACAAGAATCACGACGTCCACGTGAAGCGCGACTGGTCGGTCGTCGGCCTCGACGAGGAAGACACCGTGGCCCACTACGACACGGTCGATGGCCGGACCGAAGTGACCGCGAGCAACTGCGTCTGCATCTATGCACCGCGGTTTGCGGCCGTGCGTCAGGTGTCGAGCCCAATTTTCTACGAAGGACACGAGCGAATCGCCGGCGTCGAGAAGCCGCTTAAGCTGAACGTTCACGAAGAGAACCGCGGCCCGAAAACGGCGATTCAGCCCGAACAGCTTGTCGCACAGCTCGGCCTCGATCAGACGCAAGCCTTCCGCGACAAGATTCGCGGCACGCACATCGACCAGACGCTGCAACCGATCCTGGCGGCCGACGCCTTCCTGCCGCACGAAAACCTGAAGCTGATCATGCGGGGCGAATACGACGCCACGGAAAAAGCTCGCCTTGCCGAGCGGACCGCCGCGGCTGTCACCTGGACTCAGAATCAGGCGGTGCAGATTCTCATCGACGGCCAGCAGGCCGTGCAGGCCAAGGGACTCTCGCAGCCGCAGGAAACGATCGTCTACGAGCTGGAGGGCAAACCGCGATTGCGGATCTGCAAGATCGCCGACAAGAGCGACGCCCAAGTGGGCGAGATCGTTACGTTCACGCTGCGGTTCGACAACGTCGGCGACCAGACGGTCGGCAACGTCACGATCATCGATCACCTGATGCCGCGTCTCGAGTACGTGGAAGGCTCGACCCAGAGCACCCTGGCCAGCGAGTTCAAACCCGGCCCGATCGTCGGCGGCGCGGCGAGACGACCGTCCTCCGCTGGGAAATCAACGACCCGCTCAAGGTGAACGAAGGGGGCGTAATCCGGTTCCAGGCAAAGGTGCGGTGAGGAAAGGGGCTGGGGGCTGGGGGCTGGGGCAAGAGCGGTCCTCTCACGCCGTGAGAGGACGGGAGCGGAGTTGACGCTGATTTGTCGTGCGACGTCGCTGCAGAAAGCGATGTCTTCGCGCTGCTCAGGCCCCGACGGCGTCGGAGGCCTACCTTGGACGAAGCGGGCGATTACTCAGCCGCTTACTCAAACTCAATCTCCCCGATCGGTGTGCCGGGCGGGAGGTCTTTGATCTGTTCGTGGATCTGGCCGAGCATGCCGAAGTGAACCTGCAGGTCGGTCGGCTCGAAGTTTTCAGGCTCGAATTCGCCGCCCAGAACCGGCGGGACGCTGTAGCCAAAGCATTCGCCCGGCGCGAGCTGTTTGCCGCTCGTCAGGAGGTCTCCCACGAGTTGCGGGAGGAACCACTCGCGGGCATTCTCGGGCTGCGTCATCCGCTGCTTGAATTCGTCGGCGCTGGCGGCGACTTCCGTCAGCCGTCCCCAGCCGGCCTCGAGCCAGAAAATGCGCCCGTCGTCGTGCCGGAGGAACAAGTCGCCCAGGGCCGAGATGACGACCGGTTCGTACTCCTCACCCACGAGCCATCGCCACTCGCTTAAGAGACCATTCCAATCGACGCCATCCGGGCTGACCGTCAGTTCGTTCCACGTGATCCGCATCGATATCACTCCGCCTGTTAATCGTTGAACCGGTTCCAACCGCGGACAGTATATTCGATGCCAACATTTGCCTGTTGCAAACCGCCGGGCCGGAGCCGACGATACGTTTCACGCCCGTTTTCGTCCTCCACCTGAGGTCCCGCCATGAGTCGCTTGCTGCCTGCTCGCTTATGCCACACTCCCCTCCCCTCCCCTGCCCTGCAAGTTTCTCCAGCCCTGCTCCGCAGCCTCGTTGTCGGCTTCTGCCTATTGGGTTCGGCCTCGCCGGCTCAGGAGCCCGCCAAGCCAGCAACCGCGGCCGCAGTGAAGATCGACACGACCCGCGGCGACCAGCAACTGGCCGACTATTTCCGAATCGAGACCGCCCGGCTGCAGAAGGCGTGTTTGGCTGATATCAAATCGCTCGACGACTGGAATGCGAAGCGGGGCGAGCTGCGCCGGCAACTGCTCGAAATGCTGGGCCTCGATCCACTCCCCGAGCGGACAGACCTCAAGCCCGTGATCACCGGCCGGGTCGAAAGCGACGAATTCGTGGTCGAGAAGCTGCACTTCCAGTCGCGCCCGGGGCTGTATGTGACCGGCAATCTGTACTTGCCGAAGAAAATCGATCAGCCGCTGCCGACGATTCTGTATGTCTGCGGACACGGCAAAGTGACCGGCAAGGACGGCCGCAGCCTCGGGAACAAGACGCACTATCAGCATCACGGGGCCTGGTTCGCCCGCAACGGCTACGTCTGCCTGACGATCGATACGCTGCAGCTCGGCGAGATCGAGGGGATTCACCACGGCACGCATCGCGAGGGGATGTGGTGGTGGCTCAATCGGGGCTACACGCCGGCCGGCGTCGAATGCTGGAACTGCATGCGGGCGCTCGACTATCTCGAAACGCGCCCCGAGGTCGACAAGACCCGCTTTGGCGTGACGGGCCGGAGCGGCGGCGGGGCGTATAGCTGGTGGATCGCGGCGACCGACGAGCGGATCAAGTGCGCCGTGCCGGTCGCGGGGATCACCGATTTGCAGAACCACGTCGTCGACGGCTGTGTCGAGGGGCACTGCGACTGCATGTACATGGTGAACACCTACCAGTGGGACTATCCGCTGGTGGCGGCGCTCGTCGCCCCGCGGCCGCTGCTCGTCAGCAACACCGATACCGACGGCATTTTCCCGCTAGATGGCGTCTATCGCACATTTGAGGGCGCTCGGCGGATTTATCGCCTCCGATGCAGACACCATCGAGTACCTTAAACACCATTCGCGAAGCCTCATTTTCAGCGCCAGCATGAC
>JALORD010000248.1 GCA_025459145.1 Pirellulaceae bacterium
CGCAGCTCCCTCGGGCAAGCCGCTACGCATTAGCCTCGGTGTTCATCGTCCCGACCAGGGATCCCCGTCGGTAGTCAGCCCCGTGTACCTCTTGCCCGATCGGGGCGTTTCCGTCATTTCGGATATCGACGACACGCTCAAGCATTCCTACGTGGCCTGCAAACGCACGCTGCTTACCAATACATTCCTGCGGCAGTTTGTGCCGGTACCAGGAATGGCAGAGCTGTTCCGCCGCTGGGACACCGAAGGGGCGGCATTTCATTACGTGTCGTCGAGCCCGTGGCAGCTGTACCGCCATTTGGCCGAGCATTTGTCCGAACAGCAGTTTCCCGAGGGCTCCTTCCATCTCCGCACGTTTCGGCTGCGGGATCATCTGATCCGCCGGATTCTCATGCTGCGGCGCAGCGGCAAGGCAGCGGTAATCCGGGGCATTCTGCAGATGTATCCCGGGCGCAAGTTCCTGCTTGTCGGGGACTCGGGGGAACTTGACCCAGAGATCTACGGAGCGATGGCCCGCAAATTCTCAGGGCAAGTCATCGGGATTCACATCCGCCAGATCGCCGGGTCGGGGAACACGCCGCAGCGGTTCGCCCGCGCATTTCGGGGCGTACCGTACGAAGTCATCCGGCTGTTTCGCGAGCCGGACGAACTGGCCGACATTTCATTGCGGACCGAGTGACGCAAATACTCGTGTCTGCAAACGCTTGCCACGCCCACAACCTTGCCCACTCCCAGCCGGGAGCGGGCGCGCAGGCAGCAAGTTCGAGACCGCGGCGCGGCTAGTCCATTCGGGCGCTGGAAATCAACTTGATGAATTCGGCGTTCGATTTGAACTTGCCGAGTTGCTTCGTAAGCTGTTCCATCGCGTCCACGGGGTGCATGCTCGACAAGGTGCGGCGGAGCATCGTCACGGCGTGCAGCGTGTCGGGGGGCAGAAGTAATTCTTCGCGCCGCGTGCCCGACTGAGCAACGTCGATCGCCGGCCACACCCGCCGTTCGGCGAGCTTCCGGTCGAGAACGAGCTCCATGTTGCCCGTCCCTTTAAACTCCTGAAAGATCGCGTCGTCCATCCGGCTGTTCGTTTCAATCAGGGCGGTGCCGACGATCGTCAGCGAGCCGCCCTCTTCGAACGCGCGGGCCGTGGCGAACAGCTTTTTGGGGACGTCCATGGCCTTGATATTGAGGCCGCCCGTCATCGTCCCGCCCTTGTCGCCGACCCACTTGTTGAAAGCCCGCGCCAAACGGGTGATCGAGTCGAGGAGCAGAAAGACGTCCTGGCCCTCTTCGGCCAGTCGTTTGCACCGCTCGATCACGAGCTGCGATAGGCGAACGTGGCTCTCGATGTCGTTGTCGAGGCTGCTCGCGCACACCTCGCCTTTGACATTGCGGCGCATGTCGGTCACTTCTTCGGGCCGCTCGTCGATCAACAGGATGAACTGCTTGACTTCCGGGAAGTTCTGAGTCATTCCCAGGCTGATGTGCTGCAACAGAATCGTCTTACCGCTGCGGGGTGGCGCAACAATCAGAGCGCGCTGCCCGCGTCCGAGCGGCGTGAGCAGATCCATCACCCGCGTGGTCAGCGGCTGTGCCCCCGTTTCCAGGCGGAACCACTGATTCGGGTTGATCGGCGTTTTCGAGTCAAACGGCTTGACGTTTCGATATTCATCGGGCGGCATGCCATCGACTTCGGTGATCTCGCGCACGCGGGGGCCTTGCTGACGGCGGGCCGGCTGCACGGTGCCACGAATCATGACTCCCTGTCGGAGAGCATATCGCTCGATCATCGTGCCGGGAACGAACGGATCGGACCGCTCCCGCGAATAATTGTTGTCTGGGCTGCGGAGAAAGCCGTAGCCGTTGGGATGCATCTCGAGCAAGCCATATCCGGGCTCGAGGGCCGACTCGGTCGCGGGAGGAACCGCGCCTTCAATCGGCCTGCCTTCGGCATCGAGTTGGACTTCGGCCGGCTGCGAACCGTCGTCCGGATAAGGCGCTAAATCGCCGCCAAATTGATTGCGATCGCGAGGCGGATAACCGCCGGCATCGCGATTGTAGCGCCTGCGCCGGCGCTGCCCTCCACCTTGACCGTTCGATCCCTGCTGATAGTAGCCGCTGGGGCCGCCCCCGCCGCCGCCACCACCTCCTCCTCCGCCGTAGTGGCCGCCTCCTGCTCCAGGACCGCGGCCGCCACCCGACCCTCGGGACCGATATCTCTTCTTTGCCATTAGCTCACCCAACCAAGAACGCGCACCGCAGTACGAAGAGCGACGCGCCAACAAGATAGAACAGTGTCTTTGAGAATCCCTCACTCAACCGACTGCGTGCGATGTTTGCCGTGGGATATCGCGGTTCTGTATAGAACTGGTAACGAGCGGAATGGCACGGGGCCAATGTCGGCTCTGGAAGGAGGGAACCAAGCGGTCCGACCAGCCCACCGCGCGATCGAGCCCACACGACCAAGCGCGGAGACCATCTACAATGGGAGAGTTGGCATGCGAGGAAGCTTCATTGCTCGTCGCAAAAACCAATTCTGTGCAAGAACCAAAGTCCGTCAGTCGCTTCTGCTTTTGGACAAATCCCGGAAAGCACTGAAAGCCGGAATTGGAGTGAAGTTCACCCGCCACTCCCAGCCCGCAAGACAACCTGCCGTCCGACTGCAAAAGCAGCCGACAATGTCCAAGCGCCTCTCCGCCTCCTGCTGACTCAACACACCATCCACGCTACCGGGGAACTGAGTGAGCTTTGGTGCGAACACTCGTTCGAACCAGATTTCCGTGCTCGCCAGACCGCTTCGGATAGCTAAGGAGTGGACAGCCGCTTCGGCTTGTTTTGAAGCCAGAGATGCGCTACTTCCGCAACAACAAAAGAGGCTCAGCCACTTGGAACTTCCCGGGAACTGAGCTTCCCGCCTTGCCGGGCGGAAGTTGCCCGCCACACGGGGCTCGGGCAAACGCTTACAAAAAGACAGAAGCTGTACTGAACGAAATCTTATCGACAGGAGCCGTTCTGTCAAGCGTATCCCGGGTTATGAACAGAAAAAATGGGTAATTTCTTGGGGCTGGATCGATTTTTTGAGGTCGAGCTCACATTTTGCCATCCCCCCGCATTTTTGTTGCAATCGGCATAATCGGAAGGTCGATAACGCTACCGAGTCGCGCCCGAGCGCCGGGCTGCGCGGGCGGTTCGCCGCTTCCGCAAAGTGGCGGCAATCTCCAAATACTTGGCATCCAGGCGGTCCATGGTGGTCAAAATGGCTTCACTACCGCGTTCGATCTTTGCTGTCTTGGTGACGCTGGCATCCGCGGGAATGTTCCCCTCGGGACTGCTGGCACAGAGTCAGATCTCCTGGGCGGCCAATCTCGAACAAGCGCAGCAGATCGCGGCTCAGGAGCGCAAGCTGGTCTTGATGCACTTTTACAGCGACGCCTGCGAGCCGTGCCTGAAACTCGAGAAGAATGTTTTCAGCCGGCCAGAAGTGGTCGAAGCGATCCATCGCAATTATGTGCCTGTGAAAATCCATGGCACCACCAATGCCAAAATCGCGCAGCAATACCGCGTCGATCGCTGGCCAACCGACGTGATTGTCTCCTCCACGGGGCAAGAGATTGTTCGCGCACCAGGTGGCGCTGCAATCGGGCGTGGGCGGCGCACGGCAGTGGGCCGCGTCGATGGGGGCCGCGGGACAACAGGTACTTGCCACCCAGGCAGGCCAGATGCAGGCTGCAGGCGCGAACCTGGCCGCGCAAGCCCAACAGGCAGCCCAGCAAACCGCCCAGCAAACCGCCCAGCAGGCGCAGCAGCAGGGAATCGCCGCCTTTCTGCAGTACGGCCAGCAGGGAAATTCCTACGGACAAAGCCTGGCTCAGCAGGCCGATCGCCAGGTTATTCAAACGCAGCGGGGCAGCAGGCAGCAGGCTATGCGAGCAATGCCCTGCAGTATGCCGCCGAGCAGCAGCGTAGCGCCTTCGACACCGCTTCGCTACGGTTTGGCAACCCGCCCGTCGGAGCGGCCCCGCCAGCCGGGTCGGCTCCCGCGGCAACTCCTTACGGAAGCGCGTCCACTGGCAGCGTCTATCAGCCGGGGCCGGCGTTTACCGTCCCTGCCGTGCCTGCCAACCCCGTCGCGCAAGAGCCACAGCCTGGCACTTCTCCGACACCACAAGTCTCGCTGCCAACGACCAACCCGTACGTGGCTGCCGCCGGTATTGCTCCATCGGAACCGGCAGCGACGACTGCTCCGGGACTACCGAACGAAGCGCCGCGCCAGCCGATGTCGGCTCCGCCAGCCGTAGCAGCGACCCCGACGGGTGCGGCCCCTTCGCCTGCCCTCACGCCCGAGCAAGGTCTCGTCCCCGCGTCGCAGGCGCCCCCCATCGCACTCGAAGGCTATTGCCCGGTTTCGCTACTCGAGCAACGGAAGTGGCTCCGATCCGATCCGCAGTTCGGAGCGATCCACCGCGGCAAGACCTATCTCTTTGCCACCGAAGATGCCCAGCGCAAGTTCCTCGCTAATCCTGACGGCTACAGTCCGGCCCTGTCGGGATTCGATCCGGTCGTCTTCGCGCAGCGGGGCGAGATGGTCGAAGGAAAGCGGAGCTTTGGAATTACCTTCAACCGGCAGATCTTTCTGTTTGCCGACGAAGCCTCGCTAAAGGCGTTCGAGCAATCGCCACAGTCGTTTGCCGCCGTCGCCTATCAGGCGATGATGCAGGCCGAGACGGGTCCGAAGTATCGCTAGGATTTGCGGCTCTTTCCGGTCCGGCGCGAATTGAATTCGCCGGATCGGCGCACGTATATTGGGGTCCTCCCGGATTACGTGCGCTACATTGAGGAGCCCGCCATGGCCAAAACGCTGTCCCCTTCCTCCGCTCATCCGCTGCAGCAGATTGGTGAGACCGCCGGTGCCGTGTGGCACGCTCTCCACAATCACGGGCCGTTGTCGTTGGCCAAGCTGGTCGAGACCGTGGGAGCCAATCGCGACGTCGTCATGCAAGCGATCGGCTGGCTCGCCCGCGAAGACAAACTGGACCTGACGGAAACGAAGCGGGGGCGGATCGTATCGCTCCGCGAAGGACTTTAGAGAACTCCACGAACACGCACGGGGACGTTCACCCGATTGGTGAGCCCGTCCCGCGCGGGGCGATCGGAAATCGATCCCCCCGCGATTGCTGCTACCCGCGAGCCAGGAAGCGGCGGCGATGCCGCGGGCTCGTGTCCCGCAGGCTTCCGAAGAGTTCGTCGGCTGCCTCCGCGTCGACGTCGCTATCGCCGCCGAGCCCCAAGCTGTCGGTATTCTTGGCGGTGGCGGCCGCCACAGGTCCCTGCTCCTCCTGAAACTCGAGCGTGCCAAAAATCTCTTCGTCGACATCGATCGCGCTGTCGAGTTCGGGTACCGAATCGTGCGGCTCGATCGACGTGAGCGTGAGCAGGGCCAACGTTGGATCGACTTCGGGCGCATCGCCAGCAACAAACAGCGGCGCTGCTTCGCCTTCGCCCTCGCCCTCATCGCCCGCTGGAGGCGCTCCGAGCGTCCCCGTCGGCCCATTGGCTACGAGGTAATTCACGACTCCCAGGAGGTCCATGATGTTGACTTCGCCGTCCAGGTTCACATCGACATACGCCGAAGGAATGGCGGCCGACATGGCGAGGGAGAACTGGTTCAGCGGGCGGGAACCGTTCGCCACGAGATCGTTGACCACCGTCAGGAGGTCCATGATGTTGACGAACGTGTCGAAATTGACGTCGTAGCGATTGAGCAGGTTACTGAATTCGCCTTCGGGGCCTGCAGGCAGAATCGTCAGCACGCCAGCCTGCTGAATAAAGACCTGATCGTCGCTGATCGCGATGCCGGACGGCGCCGGCTGAAGATTCGGATCGAACAAGGCCACGGGCAGCTGGGGCGAGTCGGCGTGATCCGCTTGGACTCGAACCTGCCCCGGGCCGAGCGCACGGAACTTCACCGTCATCACCGTGACGGGATCGTTGCCAGCGCCGCCCGGCGGAGATTCCAGCCGCGAATCGTGAGTCGCGCCGATTTCGTTCAGCACGTTCGGCTGCGAGAAGTCCGCGGTGCGGAACCGATTCAGCACGTAATTCGATTGGAACTCGATATCGAAATTGCCGTTTGCCAAGATGACCGGTTCGACGAGCTGCGGCAGCGCCAAGTCGTTGGCAATCGTCTGAATCAGCATGTCCACATAGGCGCCTGCAACGCCAGTGGTTTCGGTCAATCCGGCATTCAGATCCTCTACAACCAACTGCACATAAAAGAACGGGCTGGTGTCGAGGTCGATCATCGAGGTCGGAGCACCCGGACCGCCTCCCGGAGCTTCCGCGAGGTACTGTGTGCTGAAACTGGCCAGGTGCGTAGCAGCCGGCGTGCTGTTGTCGGTCGTGACCTGAATCGTCACGATCGCGGTGGACGGTGCGGTGCTGGGATCGGCTGGCGAATAATCAATCGTGTAGCTGTACTGCAGCGTTCCCCGGAAGTTCGCCGGCGCCGAAAAGAGGAGATTGTCTCCTGAGGCATCGGCGACCAGCGACACACCCTGTGGAGCGGGAACGGTCAGCAGGGTCGGATTTCCCTGGATTTTGATCGTTTGGCCCGGAATCCGGATATCGTTGGCCAGCACGTTGACAATCCGATTGGTGATCGGCTGGCTGGTCGGATTCGTAATCGGTGTGAAGTCGTCGATCGCGATGGCGTCGGACGGAGTTACCGTAATGTCAACTCGCGCTGGGCTCGACTCATTGACGCCGTCCGTCACCCGGTAGAGGAAGGAATCGGGCCCGGCGAAGCCCGGCTTGGGTGTGTAGAGGAGTGGCAGATTTGGCCCCTGGAATTCGACCGTGCCCCCGGCGGCAGTCGTCAGTGGGAACGTGTTGACCAGAACGGGCGGGTTCAGGAACGTGGTGCCCAGGTCGTTGCGCAGCACATCGAGCGGATTGTCGACCGTGTTGAGCTTAATAAACGGATCGGGGGGCGTCAGCGAACGGTTCGGGAAGACGTCGGGAGTCGCCACAGGAATGTTTTGCAGCACATCGGTCACGAGATCTTCGACTTCGCCGGCGATGGCTGCGCCGCCGGGACCGATTCCCCGCTCGTAACCGTAGCGGAAGCGGGCATAGGTCTGCCCCAAAGCGGCATTGCTGGGAACCGAGAAGAAGAGCGTGTGGTTGCCAGTGCCCAGTTGGCGATCTTTAAAAATCTGCTCGCCTGCATCGGTAAAGTCGCCATCGCCATTGAAGTCGACCCAGCCCTGCAGGAAGCCGGCCGAGTTGTTGCCCGTTCGCACGCCCACCGAGACGGCAGCGCTCTGCGCGCCCGGCGTCAGGCCCGAGAGAAACGCCACACCGTTGTCGCTCGTGTCGAGGTTCGCGGCGGCGGAGGGTTGCCCATCGGGCTCGGCATTGACAAGCGCCAGCGGATCGGAGGTGAAGCCCAGGCCAAAGCCGGGCAGAATGCCATGCCGCGGGCCATTGTTGGCGAGCAACGTCCCGTAGCTATTGGGCGCATCGCCGAAATCGAGGGCCACAACGTTTCCGAAGTCGAGCCCCGAAGTGATCTGGCCCCGCGTGACGGTTACTCCCGTGTGAGCGCCGCCGTCGGCCGGATCGGGGAAGGTCTGAATGTAGCCGGGCTGCGCGGCCTCGCGCACATGCAAATCGGTGCCGGCGGGAACGTCCAGGATTCGGTAGGCTCCATTGGCGTCAGTAATGCCCGAGGGTTCCAGGAGGTTGATGCGGCCGTCCTGGTTGATGTCGACGTAAATGCGGATCCCGGCAATCCCCGGTTCCCCTTCGTCGCGCGTTCCGTTGCCATTGAGATCGTTGAACTTGACGCCGCGGATTTCGCCCGCCTTTTCCTTATTGAGGAAGTTGCGGGTCTGGATGGTACCGTTGTTCGGATTGACCGTATACGAGTTGGACGACGGCGTCACGACTTCGTAGCCGCTCGGAATCACCTGGCGAATCACGAACGAGCTGTTGCCGTTGCTCGGCAGTGAATAGCGCCCCTCGGCATCGGTAACGGTGCTGCGTTCGCCGGTATTCAGTACGCCATTGTTGTTCGAATCGATGTAGATGACCCAACCTTCGAGCGGCGCGTCGATCGACGTATTGATCTGCTGGTTGTTGTTGACATCCTCGAAGACCCGGCCCGTCACTCGCGCCAGAGGCGGCGGAACGTCGAAAGCCTCGGTGACAACATCCGCCGGGGCGCCGCCGCCATCGTTCGCTGTCAGGCCAAAGCCGCGACGGGCAAAGGCCTCCCAGATGAGTTCGTAATTGTCGCCGCCTGTGAGCGCAACATCGGCCGCCAGAATGGCGTCGCGTGCTTCGGTAAAGGAGGGATTCGACGGCTGCAACTTCAGGCCGTCGAAGACGAGTTGCATCGCCAGATTGTTGCCGCCGTTACCATTGTAGAGATCTGGATCGAAGCCATATCGTTCGATCATCAGCCAGGTCATGTCCCACAGGGCCGATGCCCAGATTTCACCCGCATTGTGAACCTCGGAATTGGGCAACCCGGTAGCCGGGTCGAATCCGTTGAAGTCATCCAGCGTCAGCGGGTTGATCGTCATATCGAAACTGTACGGGTTCCGCCTCAGTCCCGGCCCGGTCGCCCAGAGCGACATTTCGCGCGGCGTGTTGGCCGTATCGTCCGGGTGCATCGTCATCGCGAGAGCCAGCCAATCGCTCCATCCCTCTCCCATGCCGCCGGATTGCAGTGCTTGGAGCGACAGGTGATTCGCCGGTCCGCCTGTCAGTCGCGTGGAAATCCCGTGCATGTACTCATGCACGATGACCTCCGCTTCGAGGGAAAAATCGCGCCCCACCGGATCGAACAGATTCCAGATGCCCATGGCAATCGTAGGAGCTTGCCCGTCTGGCGTGATGATGAAGAACGCGTTGTTGGCTGCGACGGGCGACTGCGCAAACGCCCGAACGGCGTCGCCGTCTTTGCCTTGATTGGTGTAATTCTCTACTTGAAAATTGCCTGAAACCTCGTCGAATCCGTAATGAAACGACACGTCGTGAGTCAGGTTAGTCCAGTAAAAAAGATTCGTGATCGACGCGTCACGATAGGACGCGGGCGTGCCCGGCAAGAACAGGAATTCGTTGAAATTCAGATCCGGGCCGCCATAGTTCCGCAATCCTCCCGCCAGGTCGCCGTTGGCGTCTTCAGCAGCGACGACATTGTTGCCCGCTGTTTCGAACGACTCGTGACCAGGAATTCCGTTCCAGTCGTGCCATCCGTACGGAGACGCGACGGGATCGGCGGGATTGATAACCACCTGCCGCGGGCCATCCACGGGATTGCGGGTCGGCTGGGCAAACACATTGTAGGACGCGTACACGACCGAGTCGGTCAAACGGATAATCTGCCCCGCACGTGGTCCTTGCGCCGCGACGCTCGCTTCGAACACGTGCGAATAATCCGGCAATGTCGCCGAGAACTTCCAAGCGGCGTCGACGCCAACCCCTTCTGGCCGAGCGACGTAATGCAGTTCGGCGGTAATGGGCGTGCTCGATAAGGCGGAAATCTCTTGGCCGCGGAAGATCATCTGCTGGCTTTGGCCGCCGATCACTTCGATGTCGGTCACGTCGTAAACGTACCGGTTCATCTGCACGCCGACGGTGGCCAGCGCGTTGATCGCTGTGATCGTCGGCTGAATTGGCACGGGCGCGTTATTGTTCGCCAGATTGCGGACGAAGTTTGCGCCCGCGGTGAGCACTTCGCCGCGCGACGAGACGCTCACGCTGGCATAGGCATCGGCGACGGGCAGCCCGTTGAACTTCTGCTGCAGATAAATGTGCGTGACGCCGTTGTGCTCGCTGGTGTACTGATTGAGAACGATGTAGTGGTTGAAATCGTTAGTCGTCGCCCCGAAGTCAGTCGCCTTCGACTTCAGGTAGTTGATCGCGATATCGATTGGCGCATTCGTCGACGGCGAAGTCAGCGGGAAGGGAACTCCCGCCTTGTATTCCTGAGGCGGGTAGTAGTTCGATTCCCACGTTTCCCAGATCGTGCCGATGTCTCCAGGCGCGACGAGAAGCTGCCGCGCCTCGAGCGATTCGAAGAACATACGGCGCGTGCGATTCTTCTGCGATTGCTGATCCGAATCAGAATTCCGACGCTTGCCGAAACCAAAAAATCGAGCGCGAGACATCACGGCAGCTACCCCTCTGGGGATGGGTGAATGCAGAGAATGTGCCTACAAATTGCGACAACTACTCGGCCAGCATAATTACCCCCTGCGGAAATTGCCACAAATTTGCAGGAAGTTCGCAGGACGCGGAAAGTATGCGGAATCCGTCCCGAAACGCCCCGGGCGCTCCCCCGGGCGAAGGGCGTGGTTCAACTACGAACCCACAGCCGCCGGAACAGCCGTGCCGGTTGGCGGCGAAGGGGAACTGAGCGTGGCCAGGACGCGGATGGCCTCCAACAGCATCAGTGCAGCCAGTCCGATCAGGACCAGGCCAACCCAAGGGACGGGATCAGTCGGGAAGATCCAGACGCCTTCCTTTTTGAAAGCTGCGAGGGTCATCGAAAAGAGCGCCCAAGTGCTCATGACGTACATGAATGCCGTCGGGATTCCTGTCACCAGCCAGACCCACCACACGCGGCGAGTTTTCCAGACCCAAACCGTCACGCCGAGGAGCGTGAGCGCTGCGAGGAGTTGATTACTCGCGCCAAACAGTTCCCAGAAAATCCGCCAAATCGGCACTGCCGCGTCGGCAGGGTGCCGGAGCAGGAAATAAAGCGGAACGCCCGCGGTCAGCCCGGTTGCAACCCAGCGTCCGACGCGATTATGCATGCCGGTCAGTTCCTGCAAAATGTAGCGACCCAGCCGCGTACAGACGTCGAGCGTGTCGTACACAAACGTCGTAAAGGCCATCAGGGCGAATGCTTTGCCAAACGACGGATCGACACCGATCACCTGCATGAACCGACCGATCCCCGCCGCGTAGATCTCGTTGGGAGTCTTGTTCGTCAACTCCTGGGAACCCAACGCAAACATCATCACACAGCAGAGCGACACGATGGCCACCATCGCCTCGAGC
>JALORD010000249.1 GCA_025459145.1 Pirellulaceae bacterium
CTGTAGACGGTGGCCATCGTCTGGCCGCGAACCTTGAGCCGGGCCTCGGGAGCGGTCACCGACTTGTCGACCTTCACCTCGACCGGGAACAGCGAGCGGCCGGAAAGGATCGCAATGACTTCGCGCTCGGAAGCAGCAGAGAGCGAACCGGCAATCTTCTGGCCGGTCAGGTCGCGCGCAATGTAGGCAAAGTCGGGCACGGAGGTTGCAAAACAAATACTAGGGAACTTGCAAAACGAATGACCAATGACCAAGCACCAATGACCAAACAAATCCGAATGACCAAGCACCGATATGATTGAAACGCGGCCCAACCACCGCAGTTTCGGTCATTGATGCGTTGAATTTGGTGCTTGTTTGGTCATTGAGACTTGGTCATTGGTCATTCCGGCAGGCTAACTCTATTTTGATCAGGGAGGCCCCAAATACCAATGGTCATTTCTTCATCATCAAACTATGGTCCGCCTTGGCGTTGCGGACCACTTCGTCGACGGTGGTCTTGCCATCCATCACCTTTTTCCAGCCATCTTGCCGCAGGGAGCGCATGCCTTGGTCCATGGCGTGCTGCATCACTTTCCAACTGCTGACCCGGTCGTGTGCCAATTGGCGGATCTCGTTGGTCGTGACCATCAATTCGTAAATACCCATTCGGCCCTTAAAACCGGCATTGCGGCACTCACGGCAGCCGACGGATTTGTAGATCGGTCCGGACTTCCATTCCCACGGAAAATCGGCCGGCACGTCGTCGGGCGTCGGCTCATAGGTCGTCTTGCATTTGGGGCAGAGGCGGCGGACGAGCCGCTGGGCCATCACCCCTTCGACCGTGCTGGCCACAAGGAATGGCTCGACGCCCATATCGGTCAGACGGGTGTAGGCGCTGGCCGCGTCGTTGGTGTGCAGCGTGCTGAATACCAAGTGGCCGGTGAGCGAGGCCTGAATCGCGTTCTCGGCCGTTTCCAGATCGCGAATTTCGCCGACCAGCACGATGTCGGGGTCGTGACGCAGGATGCTGCGGAGCGACTGGGCGAACGTGAGCCCGATCTTCGCGTGGACCTGAATCTGGTTGATCCCCTCGAGCTGATACTCGACCGGGTCTTCCGTGGTGATGATCTTGACGTCGGGCGTATTGATCTCGATCAGGGCGCTATAGAGCGTCGTCGTTTTACCCGAACCGGTGGGCCCCGTGACCAGCACGATTCCGTGCGGCAGATCGATCAGCTCGCGGAAGGTCTGGTACGTGTCGGCCTCCATCCCGATCGCCCGCAGCTCGAACTTCATCGAGCCCTTGTCGAGGATACGCATGACGATCCCTTCGCCATGGATCATCGGAATCACCGACACGCGGACATCCACCTCGCGGCCCGACACTTTCAGCTTCATTCGGCCGTCTTGCGGCAGACGTTTCTCGGCGATGTTCAGCCGGGCCATGATCTTGAGACGGCTGATAATGGCCGACTCGAAGCGGTTGATCTCCGGCGGCACCGGCTGCTGCTGCAACAGCCCGTCGATGCGGTAGCGGATTGAGATGCCGGAGGACTGCGACTCGATGTGCACGTCGCTCGCCCGCGACTCGATCGCTTCGAGCAGGATTTCGTTCACCAGGCGAACAACCGACGCCTCTTGCGCCATCTCCGAAAGCTCGGAGCCATCGGTCTCGATGTCGCTTAAGAGTTCGAGCCCCTCTTCCTCGACGGCTTGGGCCACCAG
Organism: Pirellulaceae bacterium; assembly: GCA_025459145.1. Lineage (GTDB taxonomy): Bacteria > Planctomycetota > Planctomycetia > Pirellulales > Pirellulaceae > CAYLLN01. Next base: position 1,708 of record JALORD010000249.1, read on the forward strand.
CCCCTCGACCGTCTCACTGCCGACGCCGAGGTGCTTCTTGATGAGCTTGGCGATTTCGTTACGCGCCGCCAGCACCGGCATGACCGAGAAACCGGTCGCGGCACTCACCTCGTCCAGAGGATACAGATCGAACGGATTGCTGGTGGCAACGACCAATTGTCCGTGGTCGCGACGAATCGGAAAAAGCGACTGTCGGTGGATGAGCTTGGGCGGGAAATTCTTCAGCAGCGTGAGGTCAACCTCCGTTTCCGTCAGGTCGATGTAGTCGATCCCGACCTGCTCCCCCACCGCGCGCAGCGCGGCTTCCTCGGTGACAAACCCCAGGCTGATCGCCGCTTCGATCAGGCGCGTACCATCGCCGTGCCCGTTGGCTTGTGCCCGGGTTTGATCGAGTTGACGGCTGTCGATCAGGCCGCTGCGGACGAGGATTTCACCAGCTTCCATTCGGAGGGACTCTATCGAAGGAGGGACAATTATTTAGGAGGGAGGAATCCCCGGACGCCTCCTGAGGCTGACCGCGGATGCCTGCCCAGCTGGCAAGTCGGCGGGGGCCAACCTCTCCACTCTGGACTCAGTCAGTTTCCTTTAAACAGGCTCTCCGGCCAAGCCGGAGCTTGCCGGAGAGCGATGATGTCTACTGTACGAATGGGAATAGTTAGCGTGACGCCAAGCGAGCGCCTCTAGTCGCCAGCGGACGAGCGAGGAACTCGGGCTGGAGATTCGCCACTCTCCCGCTCGCCCCCTTCCCGTCCACCACGCCCCCCTCGTCCACCACGTCCGCCATCACCTGGCCCCGGACCGCCACGGCCGCCGGCTTGACCGCCGAAGCCGACCTTGCATCCGAATGCAGGTGATTGAAATGCAAACGAACTACCCATCATTTCCTTGAGCTGAGCCTGCTGTGCAGGGGTAAGCACGCTCAGAATTTCGTCCTGAGCATCTTGCCGCGCCTTTTCGATAGCCTCTTGCAGCTTGACCTGCACTTCGCGAGCCTTCTCGGCCAGCTTCTCCTTTTGCTCGGCGGTAATGTTGAGCGTCTCGGCGAGCGACCCCGACGCGAGCGCCCCCTGGACGCCCTGAATGCGGAGTTGCTGTTGCACGGCGAGTTGCTTCAAGCGTTCGCGCTGATGCGGCAGGAGAACCTGGTCAATTTCTTTCTGGCCCTTGGCGGTGATTTCCTCGCCTCGCTTACGGATTTCCTCGAAGCGCGACTGCCGCTCCTCCTCCGACAGATTACGGAGCTCGGCAAAGTTGATTCCCTGAAATTGGGCCTGCATCTGCTCGCGCAAACTCTCTTGGATGTCGCGGAGCTTGCTCATCTGCTCGTCCACGATTTCGAGTTCGCGCCGCACCGATTCGTCCTGCAGCAGACCAAGCGCCCCACCGCTTCCGAATCCTCCACCGCCAAATCCACCACGCCCGCCGCGCCCTCCCGGTTGCGCCAGCGCGGAACCGGCGACCAGCGCTAAGCACGCAAGCACGCAGACTGGCAAGCTCCACCGCTTCGACGAAACCATATGCAAGCCCTTTGAATCAACCCACCGAAATGGCAGTGCAAACAAGGCAACAAACCTTCAGCGACTCGAAAACCCCAGCAGGGAGACGTGGTTGGCGCAAGGGCAGACGCATACACGCCTCCCCCGCAGATTTAACCATTTCCGGCACGAAAGGTTTCGCAATCGACCCTACCGAACCAGTCGACATTGCTCGACGTACGTCGCAAACCTTTACGGCGCTGCCATTTAGCGATGGTTGCCGAAAGCGTCCGGCCAGGTTCCTCTCAGGCTGCCCCGGAATGCGGGCTAGTCAGTGAGGGGCGACTTGCGACCCGCGAGCGGCTCAAACCGCTCATCTGGGAGAACCATAGAGGTGATTCGGAGGCCAAATTTCTCCCCCACTTTAACTGCTTCGCCCACCGCTATGTCACGATCCCCAACACTGAGGGACAGTGGTTCATCACACGGCTTTTTGAAGAAGAGCAGAGCCCCGGGACCGATCTCCAGTACCTTGTCGACGGAGTGAGGTGCGGAGGCAAGCGTCACGACGACTGGCACGGGGACGCGCAGCAGGCTCCGGGTATAAGCAGGGAGCCGAGCAATCTCCTCCGCCATCGTCGTATCGACATTGGCGATTCGGGAGGTCGATTTCGAAGCCGAGACGCTAGGCATGAATCGAAGTGTGGCTTAGTCGCGATTCAAATGCTTGTACAGTTCCATTCCAAGCACCGCGCCGCGCATGCGTTTATATCGGCCTCCGCAGCGGCAAACTTTCCCCAGCTTCTCCAAAGGGGGCAAAAAGCAATGCCGCGGCTAGCAGCGACTTCTCCGCGGCAGAAACAATCCTCGTCGCCGGAAGTGCAAACGTCTCATCGCGTTCCGCACTTGCTGGCAGATCTTGATTGACTTCGCAAAACGGCACAGTTAGCATCCGAAGCAGGCAAGCGCGGGGGTGGGGCGGGCTGGGGAATCTCCAGGGTGAACTCTGGTTGCTCTTCGGCTGGGCTCTTCGGCTGGGCACTTTGGCTGGCCCCCCTTTTTCTGCCCCGCAAGACCTTTCGCCACGGATCGTCGGCAAGTTCGGTGCTCCCCATTCGGAGGACACGACATGACCGCTTACGGGCGCCGCAGTTGGCCCTGGTTGGGCCTGTTGCTGGCGGGTTTGGTGCTCGGGGGATTTCTGTCGCCTCGTGAAGCGAGGGGAGTTACTCCCGACTCGCCGGAGGTTCGCAAAGTCATCGACAAAGGCTTTGAGTTTCTCAATGCCAACACCGATGGCCGGCTCGGCGGCAAGTGTTTGATCGGCCTGGCGTTTCTCAAGGACGGACACGACGAGTCGCACGCCCGGATCGCCGAGGCCGTCAAAGCGTGCCAGAACGCCACGCGGGGCGAGGCGGCCAACATCAATCCCGATATCTACAGCACCGGCATCGCCATCATCTTTCTCTGCTCGCTCGACCCAAGCAAATACAGCACCGAGATTCTGAAGCTGCAGCAGTCGCTCGAACGGCGGCAAAAGTCGCACGGCGGCTGGGGCTATGCGGACCGCGAAACGGGCGACACTTCGATGACCCAGTATGGCGTGCTGGCCTACTGGGAAATGTCGAAAGTGGGCTATCCGACCAGTCTCGAATCGACCGAACGCGTGGCGAACTGGCTGCTGCGCACCCAGGACCCCGGCGGCAACTGGGGCTATCAGGGGCGGGAGGCCGAAGGGCGGGTCCGCGTCGAGCTCGTCAAGCAGGATAGCGCCCGGCCGGGCATGGCAGCTGCGGGGCTCGGGGCGACGTACATGTGCGCCGACCTGCTCGGCCTGGGCGAGGTGGTGACCCAGCGGGATGAGTCGCTCCCCCCGTCGGTACGCGCCATTCGCAAAGCCCAGCCGCAGCAAGCCCGCACGCGGAAGGTTGACATCCGCCAGGTCAAAGCGGCGCAAAACCGCGGCCAGGACTGGATGAAGAAGAATTACGCGATCGAGACGCCCAGTTGGAATTACTACTACCTGTATGCCCTGGAGCGCTACCAGAGCTTTCTCGAGGCGGCTGAAGGGCGAGTGATTAAAGAGCCCCGCTGGTACAACGAGGGCTTCGCCTTCCTGAAAAAGGAGCAGCTGGCCAATGGCAGTTGGAAAGACACCAACGAAAACCTGGAAGCGGTGAATACGGCGTTTGCCATCTTGTTCCTCCTCCGTTCGACCAAAAAGGCGATCGAAAAGTCGAAGAGCTACGGCGAAGGGGCGCTCCTTGCCGGTCGCGGACTGCCCGAGAATCCGCAGGAAGTCCGCGTCCGCGGCCAGCGGGAAATCGTCGCTCGGGAAGCCGACCGCGCGGTGGGTGAATTGCTCGAGGTCCTTGCCCAGCCAACCCACCCCGATTTCACGTCGCTGACGAGTGACGGCGTTTATTTGGCGGAGCAAATCAGCCGGGAACCGGCCGATTCGCGAGGCGCACTGATCGCCCAGGTCCGCAAGCTGGTCCGGTCAGGATCGGCCGAGGCCCGCCTGGCTGCCGTGGGAATACTCGGCGAGCTGCGTGATCTGGACAGTAGCGTCACGCTGATCGCGGCGCTCGACGATGCCGATTGGCGCGTCGTGCAAGGGGCGGATGCCGCGCTGGCTCGCATTGGGCGCTCGATCGCACCCAGCAAACTCGGCCTCAAGCCCACTCCTCAAAGCCGGGCAGCCGCCATCGCGCAGTGGAAGTCGTGGTACACGAGCGTCCGCCCCGACGCGCAATTCGATAACTAGAACGCCTTGCCGCCAGTGCGTGATGCCCAATTGCTACTGTTCACGACCGACCGGAGCGCGCGAGTCAACCATTCTGGTGCTCGCCGGAATTGTCAGTTTCGTACTCGCTGGCTGTGGCGGCAATTCTCAGCCCGCTGCCGGTCAGGGTGCATCTGGCGGCGCGCCGACGCGAGCCGAGCCCCCCAGCGCACCCCCTTTTGAACCCGTCCTCGCCGAAGTACCCGTCGCCGAGCTTGCGGCGCCGAGGCTCGAAACGCAAGTTGCCCGTTTGAAGGCCCTGGCCACCGAATTCGCGCCCGAACTTGCCCAGATCCCGTCCGCCAGCGAGGCGAGTCTGGGAGGACGCTCTCCGCTCGAGCCGCCCCGGCACACACGCTGGGAGATCCGCTTTCCACCGGGAAGCACGATCGAAAACTACTCCCGGCAGCTCGATGTTCTGCAGATCGAACTCGGCGTGATCGGCGGCAATCGGGAAATCACCTACCTGTCGAATCTCTCGAACCCCAAGCCGCAGTCCCGTACGGCAGCGGCCGCCGAAGATTCGCGGCTGTACCTCGTCTGGCAACGGGGAGAGATGCGCACGGCGGACATTGAGATTGCCAAACGGGCCGGCGTCCCAACGGAGGGACGCATCATGGCGCTGTTTCTCCCCCGCGAAGTCGAGGACGAACTGGCCCGTGTGGAAGAGTCGTATGCCAAACAGATCGGCCTGACAAACATCGGCCGGACCGTCTTTGGCATTCGTTCGGCGGGGGCCGAAACATTCCGGTTTTATGTGATCGAGCAACAACCCGCGGCGCGGTGAGTCGTACAACGTACAACGCATTCTGGCGAGACGAGCAACCTGTGGCCAAGTCGGCGAGCGAACTCTTGAGCGATCTGGAGCGGCATGGCCTTGTACCGCCGCAGGTCGCGGCCAGCCTGAAGTCGCAAGTGGCAAATGCGGCACAGCCCGTGTCCGCCCAGTCGGTCGCCGACTTGCTCGTCCAAAAGGGGCTCCTCACACCAGCCCAGCGCGAGAGCCTGCTCGCTCCAAAGGCCAGCACGACGGACCTCTTTGATGATGTAGAGCCGCTGGAGGCGATCGATTCGCTCGAGACCGCGTCGCCGCTCGAATCGCTTGGGAATCCGCTTGGGGATTCGTTTACCGATCCCCTCGCCGTTCCGGTGTCTGCGGTCGACCCGCTGGCCGCGGGTGATCCGCTCGCTACTCCACAAGCGCCCCAAACGGCGGCGCCCACTCAGCCGGCAGCGGCGACTCCTCCCGCACCCAAGGGGAGGTCACTCCTGTGGGTCGGCGTGAGCCTGTTAGTGCTGTTGGTCTTCGGGGGAGGG
>JALORD010000021.1 GCA_025459145.1 Pirellulaceae bacterium
GCGCCGCCGAGCTTCACGCCCGAAGAGCTGTTCAAGGTGGCCGAGCCCGAGGGCGTCGGCCGCGTCGTACTGATTCAGCATCACATCTATCACGGCTGGGACAATGCGTACCTCGTCGACTGTGCCCGCCGGTTCCCTGGCCGATTCGCGGTCGTCGGCATGGTCGACGACACGACGCCGCATCCCGATGTCCGAATGAAGGAACTCCTGCCGCAGCAAGTTAAGGCGTTTCGCATTACCTCCTGGATTCGCGGCACGAAGGACTGGCTCACGGGGCCCGGCATGGCGGCGATGTGGAAGTGCGGCGCCGAAACGGGGCAGGCGATGTGCTGCCTGATCAATCCTGAGGACCTGCCGGCGGTCGACGCGATGTGCGCGAAATTCCCCGACACGCCGGTCGTGATCGATCACTTCGCCCGGATCGGCGTCGACGGCCAGATTTCCGATGAGCAGGTCGACCAACTTTGTCGCCTAGCCAAACACAAACGAACGCATGCCAAGCTGTCGGCGTTCTATGCACTGGGCAAGAAAGCCCCGCCGTATGACGACCTCGTACCGATGATCCGCCGCGTGCTCGATGCCTTTGGCCCCGAGCGGTGCATGTGGGCCAGCGACTCGCCGTATCAGCTCGGCGAACCGAACACCTACGCGGCGTCGATTGGCCTCGTGCGCGATCGGCTCGAGGGGCTCTCGGCTGGCGACCGCGAGTGGCTGTTACGCAAGACGGCCGACAAGGTGTATTTCGCATGACCCGTCCCCTCAGTCGCGACGAAGTCCGCGAAGTCGACCGCCGGGCGATTGCCGAGTGCAAGATGTCGGGCCTCGTCCTTATGGAGAACGCCGGCCGGGGATGCGTCGACCTCTTGTGCCACCTCGGCTGTCGTGGCCCAGTGGTTGTCGTCTGCGGCAAGGGGAACAACGGCGGCGACGGGTTTGTCATCGCCCGCCATCTCGATCTCCGCGGAATCGCCGTCAAAGTGCTGCTGCTCGCGAGCCCCGCCGATCTGGAAGGGGACGCCGCCGCCAACCTGCGCATTCTGCAGCACTGCGATGTGCCGATCGTCGATCTGTCAGTAGCGGCGAGCGGCGCCTTCGATCCAGGTTGGCTGATGACGGAATTGGCTGATGCGGAGTGGATCGTCGATGCCTTGCTGGGAACCGGTGCCCGCGGAATCCCGCGACCGCCGCTGGACACCGCCATTCGTGTGCTGAATCAGCATTCTGCTCACAAGTTGGCCATCGACCTGCCAAGCGGTGTCGACTGCGACACGGGCGAGCCGGCGGAACCGACCTTCCGCGCCGATCACACTGCGACGTTTGTCGCGCCCAAACTCGGCTTCGCGAACCCGCACGCAGCGGAGTTTGTGGGTCAGTTGTATGTCCTCGACATCGGCGCGCCACGAAGGCTAATCGAGGAAATTGCTGCACTTTAGCGGCTACCGAGTCACGCCACACGCCTTCTTGGCGCGCGCCAAGACCTCGCTCGCTTTTTTCCGCGCCCGGCTAGCCCCATCGCCCAGGATTTCTTCGACTCGCTTTGGATTGGCCGCGAGATCCGCACGTTTGGCACGCGCGTCGGCAAAGTAGTTCTCCGCCGCGTCGGCCAGCGCCGTCTTCACCTGTCCGTAGCCGAATCCGCCGCGGAGATAAAGCGCCGCCATTTCTTCGCGCCGCGTATCGTCGACGAACAGCGAATAGAGTTGGTACAGGTGGTCCTCCGCGTAGTTCTCCTTCGGCTGTTCCATCGGCCGCGAATCGGTCGTGATTCGCATGATCTTCTTCCGCATCGCTTTTGGCTCTTCGAAGATCTCGATCGTGTTGCTATAGCTCTTGCTCATCTTTTCGCCATCGGTGCCAGGAACCTTCGCCGAACTTTCCAGCACCTTGGACTTCGGCAGAACGAACGTTCCGCCGAACAGGTGGTTAAAGCTGCCGGCAATATCGCGGGCGACTTCGATGTGCTGAATCTGGTCGGCCCCGACAGGGACAATGTCGGAATCGTAAATCAGGATGTCGGCCGACATGAGTACCGGATACGTGAAGAGCCCCGCATCGGCGGCGAGCCCCTTGCTCACTTTGTCCTTGTACGACACGCATCGTTCGAGCAGGCCCATCGGTGTGATGGACATCAAGAGCCACGTCAGCTCGGTCACTTCTGGCACGTCCGATTGCACGAACAAAATCGCCCGCTGTGGATCGAGGCCGAGTGCGAGCAAATCGAGAGCCGCATCGAGCGTATTCTGTCTCAGCAAATTGGGCTCGCGAACCGTCGTGAGCGCGTGCAGGTTTGCTATGAAGTAGTAGGACTGGCCCGAATCCTGCAAATCGATGTACTGTCGGATCGCGCCGAAATAGTTCCCCCAGTGAAATCGACCAGTGGGTTGAATGCCGGAGAGGACTCGCATGGGGAGTGCTGGTGCCTAGTGAAGGTGGGGTATTGTCAGCTGCCAATGGTCAGTTGGGGGGCGCGGCGTCATTCGTCATTCAATCATTGTGCTTCCTTTGACATTCGACTTACGACATTTAAGCCGCCTCCAGCGTACCGACGACGTCGGACACGCGGCTCGCGCCGGCTTCTTGCAGGGCTGCCGGCAGCGCTTCGGCCAGCTTCATCGACACGGTGGGATCGTAATAGTTCGCGGTGCCAATTTGCACGGCGCTTGCGCCCGCCACCAGGAACTCCATCACGTCGTCGATCGTCGCAATTCCGCCAATGCCGACGAGCGGCGTCCGGACCGCATTGGACGCCTGATAGACGCATCGCAGGGCAATCGGCTTGATCGCTGGCCCGGAGAGTCCGCCGACCACATTGCCCAAGAGCGGCCGCTTCTTCCGCCAGTCGACCGCCATCCCCAGGACCGTGTTGATCAGCGAAATGGCGTCAGCGCCGCCCGCTTCCGCGCCCTTCACAATATCGGTCAAACGGGTGACATTCGGCGTCAGTTTGGCGAGAATCGGAAGCGAAGTCTTCGAGCGGACGTCCCGCACCAGCCGTTCGCACATGCCGGCATCCGCCCCAAAATCGACGCCGTGGGCCACATTCGGGCAGGAGATATTGAGTTCGATTGCGGCAATCCCAGGCCGGCCATCAAGTTGCGCCGCCATGGCCACAAACTCGTCGTGCGAACTGCCGGCAATGCTCACGATGATGGCCGTGGGCAGGGTGGCCAGATACGGCAGGTGATGCTCGATAAAGGCATCGATGCCGTCGTTGTCGAGGCCGATCGAGTTCAAAAGGCCGGCAGCCGTCTCGACCGTCCGCCAGGGCTTATTGCCCGGTCGCGGAGCCTTCGTGATCGTCTTGGGGAGAATTCCACCCAAGCGGGAGAAATCAACGATTCGCTCCATCTCGCGGGCATACCCAAAGGTGCCCGAGGCGGTCAGAATCGGATTGCGCAGCGCCAGACGCCCAAGTTTGACGGCCAGATCGACCGAAGCATCCGCGGCGACAGGAAGTGACATGCCCGACAATCGTATCTCTCGCTTCGCGCAGCGACAACCGCGGCGAGAAGTTCGAGCGGTCGCACGACTTTGGCTCGCTCGACGACGCAACTCATTGCCGTTGGGCGACTTGCCGCGTATCGAGAAGCTGGACCGGCGGCACGAAAGCCCCGCACGGCTCTTACATCACACCGCCATGCACCCGCATCGGCGACATGTGGCTCGGCTGGTCGAGGAACCAGATCCGCCGCCATTCCTCGAGGATGTTCCGCATGTCTTCCGAGGTGAAGATCAATTCTTGGGTCCGAACTGCCGGATCGCCACTATAGATGGGCAAAAAACAGCCCACATTGGACGACAAGACCAAACCCAAAGCTACCGCCAAGAGAAGCCGCCGCATCGATCTTTCCTCCGTGAAAGGATCGCCCGTGGTGTTTCGCTAGGGCCACTAGTCAGTTTTATGATGCTGAAGAGTGGCGTAACTAGTTGTGTGTTCTCAAGTTGCGAAGCAAGCCACGGTTTGAAGGGGTGCCGAGGGCAACGCCCATTTATGCCGATGCCTGCTGACTAGGTTCGGGTTGTCCATCGCCGGGGACCTCGAGCGGCGGGGAGCCAGCCGCGGCTTTGGCCGCTGCCGCTTCCCTAGCCTTTCGGGCCTCTTCGAGGACGCGAACCTTTTCTTCCATCTCCTTGCCGGGCTTGAAGGTTACGACCATCTTCTCGGGAACATCGACCCGTTCGCCAGTGCGTGGGTTTCGCGCCTTTCGCGCGGCCCGCAGCTTCACTTCGAACACGCCAAAGTTCCGCAATTCGATTCGTCGCTCCTCGACCAACGCCTCGACAATCGCATCAAACGTTTTCTGGACGATCTCTTTGGTCTTGAGTTGTGTCAGACCAATCTCCTCCGAGATCGTTTTGACTATCTCTTTCTTGGTCACGTTTGGGCTCTCCTCCAGCTAAGTGGCAATCGACACCCAGGGCGCGATTGCAGGCGTGGCCACGCGAATCGCTCCAAGTGTAGATGCCATAAAGACTAGAGTCAAGCTCGACGCGACTTTCGCTCGTCGTAAGTCCAATCGACACGTGCCGGGCAACTCACGTTGCCAAGCTGTCGGCGACGTTCGCAATCGGCACTAAGTCGTTATTTTGCAACGCCTTACAGCCAAGCGACTGCTTTTGGTCTCGCCCGTTTGATCTAAAGCGTTGCCAGATAACGACTAAGGTCGATTCGTCGGGCAATGACAAGAGTCCGTGCAGGCGAGAGAAAACAATCTCTCCACCCGTAAATCGACCATTGCCGCGCCAAACTCCAGGCAATCCGCAAAGTTTCGCTAGTCGGACCAGCCCCAACAATCGCTACCGCCCGCCTGGGGTGGTTTGCCAACTGGCACGCGCCATTGATATTCAGCGGCGGTCAAACCTTCATCACTTTCCGCTGCTCTTCGATCTGCTCAAGTTGATAGAGCTTTCCCTTGCCGCTGCCGGGGCAAACCGAACACGTATGAGCCCAATCGGCGGGGCCCTTCAAATTGGAATCCCAGAACGGCCATGTGCGGCACTGGCGGGGACGGGCATCGTAGACGGTGCAGCCCCGCTTGGCGGGATCGAGAAAGATGCAATCGCCGTTCGGAAATTCCTTGAGGCTCTTGCGGATACCGACTTGGCGAACGTACTCGTCTTCAAACGCATCGGCCGACATCCCTACGAGCGCCGCCAGAGCCGCGATTTCCTCGTTGTTGACCCAGACGTAGCCCGGAGCTCCTGAGCAGCAATCGCCGCATTGCGAGCAGGTGAATCGCAAACCGTCCTTATACCAGGGAAGATCGTCGGCCATCGAAGGGAGCTGCCTTGCCGAGGAAGGGATTCAGACCAGCGAGCCATTCTAGCCGCGGATCGTGAATTCGATCATCCCCTCTCCGAACTTCCGTCCCTGATACTCGCCCTCGGCCTTCAGGTCCTCGATCGTCAGTTCCAGGCGGTATTTTCCGCTCTCGATCTGGTCGGGCATGTAAATCGGGTAGGCCAGGAAGTAGTCGCGGCGGTAGTTCCGGCAGAGCTCCCGATCGAGCGGCAGCTTTCGCTCGGCCACGATATTCCCGCGAGCATCGAAGATCTGATAGTGCCCCTGGAGCTCGGTCTCAAACGAATTCGGGCTCTTCTCGATCGCTACAAAGTTGTCGACTTCGACGTACAGGATCACCTGCTGTTTGGGGTCAAACTCGTAGCGGGGAAACTCCGTGAACCAGCCAAAACTCTCAACCCGTTCGCACAACGCCAAGTTCTTCAGATCGAGCTTGCTGACCGCCGACAACTGTGTCGTTGCCTCGCGGAGCGACCGAAGCGCGCGGGCGTTCCGCAGCGGGCTCTTTCGCGATTCGGCCTCCGAGAGCCAAGTACTGACGCCAAACATCGTATGCTTGAAGGCTTCTCGCTCACTGGTTGGAAGGGCGTCGATTCCGCGAACCGCGTCGTCCACACGTTCCGCCGCCGCATAAAGGAGCCGCAGTTGCTGCTCCAGGCGAGCCAGTTCGCTGTCGGGCGTCGCATTGATGCGGCGCAGCTGAATCTCTTCCTCGAGCATGGCGATTAGAACGTCCCGCTGCGCAGCCATGGCGGCCAAACGCTCTTCGGGCGACAGGGTCGGCACGTCAAAATGGGGTTCGACCGGGGCGGAATCGCTCGCGGCGCCAGCAGTCGCCACGTCGTTGCTTGCCGCGATCAAGTTCGCCAGGTTCGCAGGCTGGGCACCGCCAACCGGGGAGATCTGGGCGGTTTGCGCAACGTCCGTAGGACGTGGGGACGCAGAAACTTCCGGGACTTGATCGACAGGAGCAGGCACCGGGTGCGGCATGCCCTGGGTCACGATCGACGGAGCGGCTGTTGGGGGCGCGGTGGACTTCGCCGCGGCCTGGGGTGTCGCCGCTGAGGCCGCAGCTTGCGGGGAACCGGTTTGATCATCCTGTTCTGGAGTCGCTTGTTCTGCCGGGCTGGCATCTGCTGCCACGCCAGGCTGGGAAGCCTGCTCCTCAGCGGCTGCATTGCTGGTGGCCTGTTCCTTTTCCTTGGCCTTCTTCAAGTGCGTGAGATCGACCGGAACAGGAGGCGGCGGGCGACCGACACGGTGCGGCGCAATCGCCAGAGTAGGCTTCGCAGCGCGATTGGTCGGCAGGGGTGCAGGGAGCGGTTGCGTCTCGCCTTCGTTCGCGCTAGCCCCGCCGATCGTCGCAACCTCTGCAGATTCCGCTTCGCGCGTTTGAACAGCGGTCGGATAGGGAGACGGCCCTTCGATCGGCAGCGGCTCATTGCGCAGGGTCGTCAGCCAATCCGAAGCACAACCGTTAGTTGCCAGCACAAGGCAGAAAGCCCCGAGCTGTCCGAATCGGAGGAGGGTGTGAGTTTTTCGCCCGCGCATGTGGCACCGCGAAGGAACGTCTTGCGAGCCTCAGGCTCCATCCGTGGAGCAGGGGGGCGGATCGTAGTGTAATGCTCGGCACTGGGCAAGGCGAGCTAGCCTGCGGAACCCAAAGTGAACTCATTTCGGCCGAAGCGTTTCAATTGAATGCCAAGGGAACCCTACCCGCCATCAAAGCAGCTCCTATGGTTGACGAGACGCGCATTAGTTCGCTAGATTCGTGCACTTCGTTGCCTGCCTCACTGCCTGCGACTGAATCGACCCCTGGGGGGTAGTCCCTGGCATGATCTAAGATAGCGCAGCCTGGATGGCATCTAAAACCGCTTGGCGGAAGTAACCGCCCTCTCTCTCGGAGGTTCGAAGTCCCGATGGCTACTCGATTTGCAGCTTGGATGCGGAAAAGCCAACCCTTAGCCGGGTGGGTGATATTAGTCGCCCTGATCGCACTTCTCGCCACACAGGCGGTAGGGTGGGCGCAAGACACAGGCGGCGAGTCGTCGCACTCGGCGCCCGCGTCCAGCAATCTGGAATACATCTGCTGGGGTATCTGCGTGGCGGGTTCGATCGCGGCGCTCGTGCAAGCGTGGTTCTTCTACCAGTCGATGATGGCGTCCGATCCTGGCAACGAGCGGATGCAGGAAATTGCTGGCTATGTGAAGACGGGGGCGAACGCCTACTTGTGGCAGCAGTACAAAGTGGTGGCGATCTTCTTCATCGCAATCTGCATACTGCTGGCGGTGCAGGCGTATGTGCTCAAGGTGCAAAGCGAGTTTGTGCCATTCGCCTTCCTCACGGGCGGTTTCTTCAGCGGCCTGGCCGGTTTCTTCGGTATGCGAACCGCTACCAATGCCAGCAACCGGACCGCAGCCGCAGCTCAGAAATCGCTGAATCAAGGGCTCCAAGTTGCCTTCCGTAGCGGAGCGGTAATGGGACTCGTGGTGGTCGGCCTGGGGCTTATCGATATCTGCATTTGGTACGCCATCCTGCGGTGGGTGGTCGAACTCGACCTGACGACGATTACGGTTGTGATGCTGTGCTTCGGCATGGGTGCCAGCAGCCAAGCGCTGTTTGCACGCGTCGGCGGCGGTATTTTCACCAAAGCGGCCGACGTCGGCGCCGACCTCGTGGGCAAAGTCGAAGCGGGCATTCCCGAAGACGACCCGCGCAATCCGGCGACGATTGCCGACAACGTGGGCGACAACGTGGGCGACGTGGCCGGCATGGGTGCCGACCTGTACGAGTCGTACTGCGGCTCGATCCTGGCGACGGCCGCGCTCGGTGTGGCCGCCTTCTACGGCAACCCCGACATGCAACTCAAGGCGCTGATGCTGCCGATGGCGATTGCCGGAGTCGGGATTTTCCTGTCGATCGCCGGCATGTACTTCATCCGGACCAACGAAGACGCCACGCAAAAGAACCTGCTCGCCGCACTGGCGATGGGCATCAACGTGTCGACACTGCTCGTGATCGTGGCGGCATTCGGCCTCACCTACTGGATCATGGGGCAGGATCGGCTGGGGATTGCGGGGAGCGTGGTGGTCGGCCTCGTCGCGGGCTGGCTGATCGGTAAGTGGACCGAATACTCGACCAGCGACGAATATGCACCGACCAAGGGGCTCGCTTCGCAGGCCCTCACCGGGCCGGCGACCGTCATTATTGGCGGGATTGCCGAAGGTATGATCAGCGTCTGGTTTCCCGTAGTTGTCGTCTGCATTGGCACGCTGGCGGCCTTTGCCTGTGCGGCTGGGCTCGATTTCGGCAACATCGATACATTCGCGCTGGGACTCTACGGCGTTGGTATCGCAGCCGTGGGAATGCTTAGTACGCTGGGAATCACGCTGGCGACCGATGCCTATGGACCCATTGCTGACAATGCCGGCGGCAACGCCGAGATGTCGCACCTCGGCCCCGAAGTACGCAAGCGAACCGACGCGCTCGACAGCCTAGGCAACACCACCGCGGCGACTGGCAAAGGGTTTGCCATCGGTTCGGCCGCTCTGACGGCTCTCGCACTTCTCGCGGCCTACGTCGAAGAAGTGCGAGTCGGCTTCGAGCGGTGGGGCGCTGATGCCGCGGCTAAAGTGACCGAAGACGGTTTTTACAAGTTGTCGGACGGCTTCGTCCTGTACCGGGGCGATGATGGGAAGACAGTCGGCGCCTATTTGACGATGCCCTATGATCGACGCGATCCTCGTGTCCGCGAGGAGTGGAAGAAGATCGACTTCAAAAAGGGTCCTGCGAAGGTCGAGGGGGGCCTCCTCTCGACGACGTATGGTTCCACGCCTGTCGAAACGACGCCGGGGGAAGCTCCTCGCGCGGTTTATTTTTCAACCTCCGGAGGCATGGTTCCCGAACTCAAGCGAGCCACGCTGCTCGACTTTGCCAACTACTACGACGCCTCGCTGATGAACCCGAAGGTGCTCGTCGGCATGTTCATCGGAGCGATGGCCGTGTTTGTCTTCTGCGCGATGACGATGAAGGCCGTCGGCCGCGCTGCTCGTGGGATGGTCGAAGAAGTCCGCCGCCAGTTCCGCGAGAAGCCCGGAATCATGAAGGGGACGCAGTTACCCGACTATGCCGAGCCGGTGCGGATCAGCACGCAGGCGGCCCAAGCGGAAATGATCCTGCCGTCGCTGTTGGGGCTCATCACGCCAGTCGTCGTCGGCATGACGCTGGGCGTCGGTGGCGTGCTAGGGCTCCTCGTCAGCACGCTCACCTGCGGTTTCTGCGTGGCGATTTTCATGGCGAACGCGGGCGGTTCGTGGGACAACGCCAAGAAGCACATCGAGGCCGGCAACTTCGGCGGCAAGGGGACCGACGCCCACAAGGCCGCGGTCGTCGGCGACACGGTGGGCGATCCGTTCAAAGACACCAGCGGTCCGAGCCTCAACATCCTCATCAAACTGATGAGCATGGTCGCGGTCGTCACCGCAGGGCTTGTCGTCCGGTACAGCCTGCTGGCGCTCGGAATCTTCTAATCCGGTGCTGGACGAATACGAAGCAAACTGAATCGCGTCGCTCAATGAAGGACGCGATCGTTTGGCCTCGATACAGCAATAGCAGCCAGGCCGCTTATGCCGGAATCACCTCGCCCCGCATCAGATCCTCCGGCGTCTGGCGGGCGCGGATCAGGTACGGCTTTCCATCACGAATGAGCACTTCCGGCGGCAGCGGCTTGCTGTTGTAATTCGACGCCATCGCGAACCCGTAGGCTCCGGCCCGTTCGATTACGAGCAGGTCACCGACCGCCGCCGTCGGCAAGCTTCGCTTGCAGACGAAGCCCCCTTCCTCCTGGGTGAAGATGTCGCCGGATTCGCACAGCGGTCCACCGACGACGACGTCGGCAAAGGTCGGCTCCGCACCGCTCGCCGAGCCCGTGCGGCAGACCGACATCGGGTGATAGGCCCCGTACAGAATTGGTCGGGCGAGGTTGTTGAAGCCCGCATCTAGCAGATAGAACGTGTTCCCGCCCATCTGCTTGATCGCCCGAATCTCGCTCACCAGATAACCGCTCTCGGCCACAAGGTATCGGCCGGGCTCGATCTCCAGCGTCACGGCGTGGCCGAACGATTCGGCCAACCGGCGACGTGTGGCGTCCCACAGCCCAAAGTACTGATCGACGTCGACGAACGACTGCCCCTCCCGATAGGGAATCGGCAGGCCGCCGCCCGCGCTAATCGTGGTAATCGAACGGCCGACCACGAGTGCCGCTTTCTCGAGCGCGCCGCAGACCTGCGACAGATGTTCGAGATCGGTCCCGCTTCCGATGTGCATGTGCAGCCCGGTGACGGCTAAACCGTGCCGGTCGGCCCGCTGCAGGCAGCCGTCGAGCTGTTCGTGCCAGATGCCATGTTTGCTTTGCTCGCCGCCGGTGTTGGTCTTCTGGCTGTGGCCGTGGCCAAAGCCCGGGTTGATCCGCAGCGTAATGTTGCTGCCTGGTGCCCGCTCGCCAAGCTGATCGATCATGTCCGGCGATCCGCAATTGACCGGCAGACCGAGCTTGATGACCAGATCGAGCGCATCCCGATCAAAAATATCGGCGGTGTAGACGATTGGCGCGTGCTTGCCAGTTCCCGGTTGGAAGCCCGCGGCTAGGGCCCGGTGGACCTCGCCCGCACTCACGGCATCAACCAACACCCCTGCGCGCCGTACCAGATCGAGAATGGCAATGTTGGAACACGCCTTTTGGGCGTAACGAATCACGTCGAAGCGAGCCAGATCGCGGACCCGCGCGAGGATCTTTTCGGCGTCATAGACATAGACCGGTGTGCCAAAGCGTCCAGCGAGATCGGCGACACTAGCGCCGGCGATTTCCGTGCGGAGGGGGGACAGAAGTTCAGAGGTGGGCATGACGCTGCGTGGAAATGGCGGAGGAAAGCTTGAATTCGGAGGCGGCTACCAGGCAGTACCGGCAACCGTGAAGCCTCGACGATAGTGCCAGCATAGCCGGGAAAAAGCGACCCGTCAGGGGCCGTTACGGGCCCGACCTTGGCACTATCCTTAGACTTCCCGCGAAGCGGTTTTGGCACTCGCCGGCTCCTCCAGGTTCAGCCGGCCATCGAGCAGCCCGGAGAGAAAGCTGCGGGCGTTCGCGCCGAGGGTCCGCGTACGATAGCCCCCCTCCTGCACGACGAGCGTCGGCAATCCCAGCCGGCCGATCATTTGCCCGTTCTCGCGAAAGTCGCGCGCCCCAAGCGACCAGGTGCCGGTCGGGTCCCCTTTGGCGGGATCGAGCCCGAGCGACACGACGAGAAACTTCGGCTCAAACCGGCGAACCGCCGCCAGCGCCTCGGCGAGCGCTGCGCGGTACTGCTCGCCGGTTTGCGACTCGGGGAGAGGGAGATTCATGTTAAATCCTATCCCTGCACCACGCCCCGTTTCGTCGGCGAATCCCGTGAAGTACGGATACGCAAAGTCCGGATCGCCGTGGATTGAGACGGTCAAAACATCGTTTCGCTCGTAGAAAATCTCCTGCTGGCCATTGCCGTGGTGGTAGTCGACATCGAGGATCGCCACCTTCCCCCACTGGCTGAAGTAGTGCGCCGCGATCGCGGCATTGTTGAAGTAGCAAAACCCGCCAAACACGCGGGTCTCAGCATGGTGGCCCGGCGGCCGCACCAAGGCATACGCGAGCCCGCGGCCAGAGGCGACCGTCTGGGCAGCAGTCAACGTGCAATCGACGGCGTGCTTGGCCATCTGGAACGCATTGCGATGTATCGGCGTGAACGTGTCGATGCAGTAGTACCCCGCGCGTACGAGCAATTCCCGGGGAGGACGAGCCACGTTGCGAATCGGAAAGACGTACGGATAGATCGATTTTCCCGCAGGGACCAATTCACACGCCCGCCGCAGATACTCGACAAAGTCGATATCGTGAATCGCCGTAATGTGTTCGAGCGGAAATTCACGCACCGCGACTTGCTCGCAAAGTCCCGAGGCGTTCAGCTCCTTGAGGATCGACCCGATTCGCACCGGTGATTCCACATATCCCCGCTCGCGAATGTGGTGCAGCCGATGTTTGTCGGTCACCGTCAGGAGGATTCGATCGCTCGGCTGACGGAGGACAACGGCCGCGGTCCCATTGGCCCGGCTGTAGCGGACCGGGCGAATTCGGACCGGGTCGTCGCGAAAAGACTCGACGACCTGGTCGACGTAGGCGGGCCCAACCAGATGACTGTACTTCCGTTCGAGAATTGCCCGCACCACTTCCCGCGCGTAGTCGGCTGCCAGTGGCAGACCACGGTCGAGCGAATCGTACACCAGGTGTGGCAGATTATCGGTATCCGTCGGCGAGACAGGCGTTTCGTAGGCGGTGCCGATGATCGGCCGAGCGCCGTAGCGCTCGTAGAAACGGAGTCGCTGGGCGTTGACTTTGCGAATCGCCGGGTCGGCACTGCGGTCGGGGTCGTCCGGCAAGCACTCGAAGAAGAGGCCACCCGCGTCGAGCGAACGGGCCTCCTCGCGCACCTGCTCGTACAGCGCCGATCCCAGCCCTCGCCCTTGCACGCGTGGCGAGTTCGCCAGGAAATCGAGAAAGCAGAATTTCAGAATCGGCTCGTGCAGCAGAATTGCAAAGCCCAGGACGTGCCCATGCGGCTCTTCGGCCACAAATAGGATCATCCGGAAGCGCTGTGTGAATGGATTCTGCAGCTTGTCAGGGATCGCTGCCACTTCCTCGGGCGATATGCCCGGAAACAGCTCGGCCAGCAGCAATTGAACTTCGCGAATCGCGGTTTGGTTGGCGGGCTGCGTATCATCCTGAATGCGGCGAATCCGGAACACGGAGACTTCCTTTCCCGCCGGCGGCAGCCGCACGACTTGCGTACTCGGCAATAGCCGCGTGGCTACTTTTTCTTCTTCTTGGTCTGGTTGGGCCGAGGCGCGCCGCGAACGACTTCATTCATCAAGTCGCGCCAGGCTTGCATGTCCTTGCCCATTTCGACCGACGTCGATTGGCGTTCCGGGCGACTGGGGTCCACGTCGACGTAGAGCCGCTGAAACAGCGCCCGATCGAAATCGGGGTTCGGAGTGTTGGTTTGAACCTTTGCCTCCTGGCACCAGGTGCTGTGCCGCTTTTGCAACTCGGCCGTTTTGTCGGCTTCTTGGGACGCGAGATTCTTCGATTCGCCCACATCATCCTTCAGGTTGAAGAGCTGTACTTCGCCCGTGTCGTAGTAGGTGATGAACTTCCAGTCCCCGTCGCGCAGGGCACCCGCTGGCCGGCCTCCCTGATTGTTGTAGTGCGGAAAGTGCCAGACGAACTGCCGCGAAGCCGGCTCGCCAGTCCCCAGGAGCAGGCCGGAGATGTCGATCCCATCGAGTCCCTCCGGGACCTTCGCCCCGGCCAGGGTGAGCAGCGTCGGCACCACATCCAGGTGGCTGATGGGCGTGTCCGCCACCGCGGGTTTGATCTTCCCCGGCCAGCGGACGATCATCGGCTCGCGCAAGCCCCCTTCGTAGACAAATCCCTTCCCGCCGCGATACGGCCCATTGTGTGTGGCTGGACCGTCTGGAAACTCGAGCACGTGCAAGCCGCCATTGTCGGACGTAAAGATCACGATCGTCTTCTCGTCGAGACCCAGCGCTTTGAGCTTATCGAGGACGATCCCCACGCAATCGTCCAGCGTCTCCATCATCGCGGCATAGGTGGGATTAAAAGCATCGCGATGCTTCTCGATGAGTTCCGGTTTGGCCGCCAGCGGAATGTGCGGCGTGTTGTGCGCGAGATACAGAAAGAACGGCTCGGCTTGATTCGCTTCGATAAACTTCACGGCCTGCGTGGTGAGCTGATATTCTCCCTTGCCTCCCTCGATTTCAGAGGGGCTGGTGTTGGCCTGCCCGGCAAACACCGTGTCGAAGCCTTGCTCTTTGGGAGTGAAACCCTGCCCCCCGAGGTGCCACTTCCCGATGCAGGCCGTGGCGTAGCCCGCCTCCTGCAAATACTCCGCCAGCGTTTTTTCCTCGTGCGGCAACTGCATCCGCATTTGCGGGTGCAAGACTTTCTGCGATTTGGCGTTGGCCCGGCCCGGAATAAATGTGGTGATATGCAATCGGGCGGGGCTCTTGCCCGTCAGGATCCCGGCCCGCGAGGGGGAGCAAATCGGCTGCGAGCAATACGCGCTCGTGAACCGAATCCCTTCGGCCGCCATCTGATCCAGACGAGGCGTCGGTTGATCCTCCCGCCCGTAGCACGACAGATCGAAGATTCCCAAGTCGTCGGCAAAGATCAGGACTATATTTGGGCGCTCGGCGGTCTGGCCCTCCTCAATGAGCAGTCCGAACGCTGCCGCTACGGCGACGGCGGCCCGAATTGCCTGCCGCAATATCGACTTCATGATTCGCTCCTGGAGAGATGGAAGAGCAGCGCCAGATCGGGGGCGTCTCAATGGATGCCAACTCCGTAAGCAATGTGCCCGGAAATCCCGCGTCCAACAAGGGCAGCTGCGCCTAATCGCCTCAGAATAGGTGGCTTGTGATGGGCGCTATGTTGCTGTGGCATCCCTCATTCCAAGCCGGTACTCACATGCTAACTTGGCGGTCGAGCCATTCAACACACCACAGGCGGGACTCAAGCCCTCTCGCCGACTGTCGACGCCCCAACTATTTGATTCCCGCCCATGCCTGTTGCTACTTTCGTCGACTTTTTTTGGCTCACAGCATCCGCCTGCGCAGCAGGCGCCATTAACGCCCTGGCAGGCGGCGGGACACTGCTGACGTTTCCCACATTGATGGGAGTGCTCTCGCGCCAGGTGGGCATCCAAGCCGCCGGAGTGATCGCCAACGGCACCAGCACCACTGCGCTCGTCCCCGCGTCGCTTGGCAGTGCCTGGGCCTTTCGACGAGAACTTTACCAATTGCGTCGATTTTTGATCTGGCTCCTGCCGCCGAGCCTGTTGGGCGGAGCTATCGGCACGCTCTTGGTGACGCGACTGCCGGGGGAGTACTTCAATCGGCTCGTTCCTTGGCTCATTCTGGTTGCCGCGATTCTGTTCACGGCCCAGCCCTATCTGACCCGCCGCAAACCGCAGGTTGTGGGTCTGAATGGCGAATCGTGCGATGCCGAAACGCCCGTTTCTCCCCGATCTTTGCTGGGCATGATTGCCCTCCAGTTTGCGATCGGCATTTACGGCGGCTATTTCGGCGCCGGCATCGGCATCTTGATGCTCGGCGGTCTCGGCCTGATGGGGCTGTCAAACATCCATCAGATGAACGGCCTCAAGGCGGTCCTCGGCACCGCCATCAACGGCGTCGCCGTGCTGATCTTCGTGTTCGAGGGAAAGGTCGTCTGGCCTTTCGCCCTCGCCATGATGGCAACTTCACTCATCGGCGGATATGTCGCAGCCCACTACAGCCGGCTGGTTCCCGGTCAGATCGTTCGCTGGCTGGTCATCGCGATCGGGTTTCTCCTCGCGGCCTACTACTTTGGAAAACAGTGGTTCGGCGGGGGGAACGGGGGATAACCGCGAAGCCGCCTTGCATTTCAGACAGCACGTCTGCATCATAGGGGCAGCGAGGAACCGATCGTATGCCCCGTGCACCGCAAGACGTTACCGACGCCGAATTGGCGATCCTGCAGCGCCTCTGGGATGAAGGACCATCGTCCGTCCGCATCCTGGCCGAGCGCTCGTACGGTAAATGCAATGCTTCTCAGCATGCCACCGTGCAGAAGCTGCTCGAACGGCTGGAAGCCAAAGGGTGCGTCCGACGGGACCGGAGTACCTGGCCGCATACGTTCTCTTCGGCCATTGGCCGGGACGAACTGATTGGCCGCCAGCTTCAGCAGACGGCCGACAAGCTGTGCGCCGGCTCGCTGCAGCCGCTTATTTCCCATCTGGTTCGTTCGGCAAAGTTGTCGGAAGAGGATCGGCAGTCGCTGCGCGGCGTGCTGGCAAATCTCGTCGAAGAAAATAAAAAAAACGCCAAGAAGTAATCCTGGCGAGCGAATTGGCAGTTGGACTATTCGCGGCCCGTTCGGGCTGAATCGTCGCTCGCTCGAAAAGTCATTCGATCCCAGTGCCTTGAGTTCAGCGCCCTAACAAATTTACCGGCAAGCGGCGGCTACTCTGGGGACTGCTTCTCCCAGAAAGGGCGCCGCTGCTCTTCGACCTGTTCACCCAGGGAGCTCGCGCGATGAGCTGGCTGGTCCTCGCCTGCCTGAACAACGGGATTTTCGTGATCCCGCTGGCGCTGCTGGCCTGGGGGATTGGTCGCTATTCGCGGTGGCCGGCGCTGTCGCACATCTTATGGGTGCTAGTGCTGATCAAGTTGGTCACCCCACCGATCGTCAGTTTGCCGCTGGGTTGGTCGGTCGATTTGGAGCGAGGGCTCGAGCAATTGCTGGCGGCCCCGCGTG
This sequence comes from Pirellulaceae bacterium, assembly GCA_025459145.1. Taxonomy (GTDB): domain Bacteria; phylum Planctomycetota; class Planctomycetia; order Pirellulales; family Pirellulaceae; genus CAYLLN01. The sequence goes on from JALORD010000021.1 coordinate 16,707, forward strand.
ATCCCACTCTCTTCGATTCGGCAGAAGCTTCGTCTCCCCCTCCGCTGGTCGTGGGAGGATATGAGATTACCGGCGTCAACGTCCTGGTAGGACTGGCGCTGGCCATCTGGGCGATTGGTTCCGTGGTGCAGGGGATAATCGTCCTCGCGCAAACTTGGCGCTTTCGCGCTTTTTTGCGGCGAGCCGGCCGTTCCGATCCAGTCCTCCAAGAGCGGACGGATGGCCTGGCCCGCTCGCTGGCGCTGACCTCGGCTCCGCATGTCGTCGTTATCGAAGGAGTTGTCTCACCGCTCTTGTGGGGCATCGGCGGGCGAACCTGTCTGGTTTTTCCGCAGCGATTGGCGGGACGCTTGAATCGGTCGCAAATCGATGCCTTGCTGCTACACGAGTTGGCCCACTACTGTCGCGGCGACCAGTGGGTCCGCCTGCTGGAGCTATTCGCCCGGCTGGCCTACTGGTGGAATCCGCTGGTGGCGTGGGCCTGTCAGGAAATTGAGTTGGTCGAAGAGCAGTGCTGCGATGCATTCGTGGTCGAACGATTACACAGCACGCGCGAGTCGTATGCGACAGCGCTTCTGGCGACGCTCGACTTCCTCGGCGAGCGCTCATCGCCCGCTCCGCCGACGGCATGTGGACTCGGCGAAGTTCCGCTGCTCCGCCTGCGGCTGCAGCAGATCATGCAGGACGAGCCACGGGCGGGCGTTGTTTCGCAAGGGTGGGGAATCGTGTTTCTGGCCGGGCTCTTAGTCGCTCCCCTGGCGCCGGCCATCTTCGCTCCTGCCCCGCCCACCGCTCCCGGCAAGAATTCGTCGGCTTTTACGGGAGCCATGCGGCTGGCGCGATATGCAGGGGACTCGCCCGACGGCCGGTTTCGTGTCGAGATGGTGCCTGGCCGCGGTACGACGCTGATTCAGCGCGATACTGGCTGGAGAATCGATCTGAACCAACAGCAGATTGGCTGCGTGGCATTCGCTCCCGATTCCACGACGTTTGTGAGCGGGCATGACGATGGTTTGGTTCGCCAGTGGGATTGCCAGACGGGAACGCTGTTGCATACCTATCGCGGCGATGTGGGGCCCATTCGGTCGGTCGCCTATGCCCCCGATGGACTTCGGCTGGCGGCCGGATCGGCTGATGGTGTCGTCATTGTGTGGAGTTCGATCCGTCCGGAGGAACTGGTTCGGCACAACCGGCAAACCGCCTCAGTGAGCTGCGTCCGCTGGTCGCCGCAAGGAGAACGGCTGGCGATTCTCTGCGGCGAGCAGCACTTGAAGCAGCCGGGCCGCCTGCAGGTCTGGCGGATCGAGGACAACCAGTTGCTGACCGACGAGCCGCTGCTCGAATCGGCCGGGGCGATGTCCTGGCTCTCGGACGACGCTCTCTTGATCGCCTCCTGGAGCGGCCAGGGGACCGTCCGCAATCTTCGCGGCCAGTTTCCCGATTTGCAGATTTCGCTGCGCCGTGAGCTGGTCCTGACGGCCGGATTCAGCAGCGAGGTGCGGCTGGTGCCGATCTGGGCGGGCGAGCGGCTGGCGGCTGGCGCCGGGCTGTAGCGCTGGGCTGGAGTGCTGCGCGGCCGCACTCTCAGCGCCAGACAGCCTCCATCCTGTTTCGCAATCCGGGATCGTCGCCTAAGCTGCTGCTTAAAACCTGCCCACGGGCGGCGCGAGTTCACTCCCTTCAAGCTGCAGCGAGTCTCCAATGTTCTTGGCGTTCGGCGAAATCATGGCGCGGATTGCTCCCCCGGGGGCCCTTCGCTGGCGGCAAGCGTTGCCGGGGAGCGTGAACGTCACCTGGGGTGGCGGCGAGGCCAACGTCTGTGCGTCGCTGGCCCTGTTCGGACATCCGGCTCGCTACCTGACAGCCTTACCGCCCACGCCGATCGCCGAGTCGCTTGTGTCGACGCTGCGCGGACTGGGAGTCGATTGCGGGCGCATCCTGTGGCGCAAGAGCGGCCGCCTCGGGCTCTACTTCGTCGAAGGCGGCGCGAACCAACGGGGCTCGACGGTGATTTACGATCGGGCCGATAGCGCGGTGAGTCTGGCCGAGCCCGACGAGTACGATTTTGCCGCGGCGCTTGACGGCGTCACCTGGCTGCATGTGACTGGGATCACGCCGGCGATTAGCGAGTCCGCCAGCCGGTCCAATCTCGCGCTGGTGCGGCAGGCCAAGGCTCAGGGAGCCTCGGTCTCGTGCGATCTCAATTTTCGCAAGAAGCTATGGACGTGGCGGCCGGGGACCTCGGCCAAGGCCCTGGCCCGCGAGTGTATGAGTGAGCTTTTGCCGAATGTCGATCTGGTGATCGCCAATGAAGAGGACGCCGCCGACGTGCTCGACATCCATGCCCGCGGGACGGATGTGGCCAGTGGGCGGATCGACTCCGCGGCCTACGGTGATGTCGCGCGGCAGATTGTCGGCCGATTTGGGAATGTCCGTCGCGTGGCAATCACCTTGCGCGAAAGCATCTCCGCCAATCACAACAACTGGGGGGCGATGCTGTACGACGCGGCGAGTGACCAGACGCATTTCGCCCCGGTCAGCGGCGCAGGCGAGTATCAGCCGTACGAGATCCGGGACATTGTCGACCGGGTCGGCGCGGGAGACTCATTCGCGGCGGGCCTTCTGGCCGCGCTGCACACGCCGGACCTAGCCAGCCCCGAGCGGGCGATTGCCTTTGCCGTGGCGGCCAGCTGCCTCAAGCACTCGATCCTGGGAGACTTTAACTACGTCACCCGCGACGAAGTGCTGGCCCTCATGGCAGGCAATGCCAGCGGCCGCGTGCAGCGTTAGCGAGGCTTCGTTTCGGGCTCGATCGTCTGCAGGAACTGCCAGATCGCCTCGAACTGCCGCGGGGCGTCCCCCTCCAGGATGCTCGCGGCGGCGGTCGTCCGCCCGTCGGCCGAGAGCTTGGGCATCCGCGTAGTGACCTCGTAGCGTGGCGGATCGAGCACAAAGCGGTGGAAAAACTCTCCCCGCATCCGCTCCCGCGCGAGCGCAAAATTGATTCCCGGCGCGACTTTGGTTTTGTCGTCCCCAGTGGGCAGTTCCTTTCCGACACCGTGGCACGAGCGGCAATCGAGCCCGCCTTCTTTGCGTGTTAAATGATCGCCGATACGCGCAAGCTCCTCATTGACTGGTTGTGGCGGTGGAGGTGTGACGTCGATCCCATGCTCGGCGGCCAGCCCCGCGGACAAAGCATCGGCGTAGCGGGGGAACACCGGCATCCGTGCGGCGAGCCACGGCCGGCTGCGAGGCGCTTCGCCACGGAAGAGCCGCCGCAGCCAGTCGGCGTGCAGCTTCTCGCCGGCCCAGGTCAAGTTGGGCAGTGAATCGGGGATTATGCCGCTTTCCGATTCCTCGGCCAGAATTCGCCGCAGCGGAGCGACTTCCAAATCGCGACCGTGGCACGCGCCGCAGCGAAGCGACGCCATCAGATGCGGCAACTGCTCTGCAGCGTTGGCGAGCGGGGAGACCGTCGCCGCGGATTTCCAGAACCTGCGAACATCTTCGGTCTCGGTTTTCGATAACGCGAAGAACGGCGATTTGTGGGGTCCTTCAGCGTCGTGAGCCAGACATCCGGCGTCGAGGTTGGTGATCGATATCGGACGACGCGCGGCGCGGTTCGCATGGCTCTCCGGGAGCGTGTGGCAGGCGCCGCATTGCTTCTGGTCGAAGAGGGCCTTGCCGCGGGTCGCATCGCCACGGGGCAAGGCTTCGGAAAGTCGCAGCAGCGGAGCCGCGGCTGCCGTCAGGTGGTCGGCGAGCGCCCGCGCCTCGGCCGCCGACAGCCGCAAGTCTGGCATCCTCGACTCAGAATAGTGCCGGTGCGGCGCTTCGAGGAACGCCGCCAATTGACCGGGCCGGAATTTCTCGCCCACGCCAGCCAGCGAAATCCGATCATACGGATCTTCCTCGGCCACAGCCGTTAAGCGATGGCAAGCGACGCAGGCTAACTGTTCGAAAAGCTGGCTGCCAATCGCTGCCGTGGTGCTGTTGTTCGTTGCAGCCGAATGAAGCTCAACACTCGGCGCTTCACCAGCAAGCGTGCCCAGAAAGGCCGCCAGATCGGCTGCGGCCTGGCGATCGGCCTCACTTTCCGGCAATAAAAGCTGCGGCATGTGAGCTGCAGAGCGAATTGACTGTGGCCCCAGCAGCCACTGGTAAACCCAGTCGGTCGTGAGCCGCGAACCGATGCCGCGAAGTTCGGGAGCATTCGGAGCGGCCAGCTCCTCGCTCGCAGGAAGTTCGTGACACACCGCGCACCGCCGCTCGCCCGCCAGCCAGGCTCCGCGGCGGAGTGACTCGGCGAGTTGCAAGTCGGCATCGTGCGGATCGTGCAAGAGCGCCGTCGGCGGAATCGGCTCGAGCGCGAAGCTCCCGTCGGTCCACCACAATCGACACGCCGCGGGGCCAATCTCGGGCGATGCGTAGACAAGTTCGAACCGATTGAGCCCCTGCCGGAGCGTCGCTGCGCCGGAGGCAAGCGTGCTCAAGTCGCCACTCCCCGCGACGATTTCCTGCCCATTGATTCTCAGCGAGACGGCGCCGCTCCCTGTGAACTGAAACCGATAGTCGCCGCGGAGCGGAACTTTGATCCAGCCGCTGGCGGTCGCCGTGAAGTCTCCGGACGTTAGGCCGCTGGCGGCCGCCTGCTCGCTTGGAACGTGCCACGCGATGAGCCGTGCTGGACGAACGTTCGATTTGTTGCCCTGGCGGAATTCCAGCTTCACGCCCGGCGCAAGCGACGACTGTTCGACGAGTTGCCTCGCCGGCTCGGGACGGCGCAGCAGCTTCTCGTCCATCCGCGAATCCGGCACGACATGCGTTGTCGCCACGAGAATCTGCCTCAGTGGCTTGCCTGACGCAGTCCGGAGCGAGTATTCGACCGAAAGCTGATTCGCGGCCGGCAGGTTCGGGATTTCGAGCAGCACCGTCCGTGCGTCGGCCAGCAGCGTCGCCGAGCGAACCAGTAGCTCGTCATGCCCTTCCTCCCCCGGATCGGAGAGCTTGAGATCGGGCGAGCCGTAGCCGGCCGAATAGTGGTAGTTCCACGCCTCGAGGTGATAACTCCCCGGGTCTTCGGCGGCCGACCGGTCGAGCGGCTCGCTAAACGAAAGCGCGAGGCCATTGGCGTACGTCTGGCGTTTGACGGGCAGGACCACAGGCTGTCCCGTGTAGCGGACCCGCTGCAGGCATCCATCGTCGACAGCGGCCGACGCCCAGCCTTTGAGTCCGCTGACATACAGCTGCCCATCGCGCGGGCTGAAGCGGCCCCGCATGGCTCCCGACGAATAACTGACTCCCGGAAAATCGATTACTGCACCTTGCACCACTTCGCCCACGCGCTCGCGCAGCACCAGCATCATCCGGCACTTGCCATACGAGAAATGCAGCAGTTGCCCAGCGAGCGGGCCCCAGCGATCGCTGGTGACCCAGGCCTGTCCGCCGCTCGAGTTGTCCATCATTCGCGGCAGCCAAGCGAGCGGCGGATCCTGCCCGGCTGGGCCGCGCTCCGGCTTGGGACCGCCATAGCCGTAGTGGCCGCCGGGGCGGACCTCGTTGATCACCGAGCCCGGCGTCCACTCCCCTTCCTGCGGCGCAACTGTCAGTTCGTCGTGCGGTCCAATGGACATGCCGTTGGGATTGCGGAAACCGGTGGCGACGACGCTCGTCTGCGAACCATCAACAGCCACCCGCAGCAGCCCCTCGGTCGCATGCACAAAGTGAAACTCGCCACGCGAGCTGCGTTCCAGGCAGGTCACATAGTCGTGTCCGCCGGCCGACGTGGGATAGGCGTTTGTGAAACACTGGTACTCGTCTGCCTCGCCGTCGGCATTGTGGTCGACGAGCCGGGTGATCTGGTCGCGTCCGAGGACGTACACCCGCTCGTCCACAATCTTCAGGCCCAGCGGCTGAAACAGACCCGTTGCCATCCGCTTCCATACCAGCCGCTCGAGCGAGTCGTCCACACCGCTTACCCGCCAGACATCGCCATGGACCGTGCAGAGCGCGATGTCGCCGCTCGCAAAAAAGTCATGCCCGCCGACAAACATCAGCGCCTTATACGGATTGTCGAAGGGGAGCGTGAGCGAATCGACGACGTAGGGAGCCGCGGAGTCGGCCGACCGCTTGCCGCGAGTAATTATCTCCGCGTTCCAGCGGGGAGCGCCCGGCCGGCCAACCTCGTCGAGGTTCGCTGGCGGAGCACTCGCCTTAACCGCAGCCGCGAACTTACCGAGCTGCGCCCGCACGCCCGACCAGGAAAGCAGCTTGAACCGCTGGCCTTGCGAACTTGCGGGGATACGTACACGCGGCTTCTGCGGATCGGCATCCCAGTCAGCAACCTGGGGCGCTGCCTGCAGTGCGATCGCCACGACATGTTGTTCCTGCGGATAAACCAGCAGCGAAATTCCATCGACATCGACGCGTTCCGCGGGACCAGGATACGCGCCCGGGGACAGCGTCAGCACGGAATCGTGCGGCTGGATCTCCACCGTCCGCGTGAAGATCGTCTGCCCCTCGTGCTCCTCAATCCACGGCGACTCACACACACGCACGCCGTCGACATCGATTGACAGCACCACCCGCGGATGATTGAGCGAAAGGCCGCGATAGCGAACTCGATGTGCATCCCAAGTCGTCGAGGACGACGAGACGAAAGCCAGTTCTCCGTCAATCCGCGGCGAATTAATGAGCCCATAGCGGGCCGGGTCGAACTTCAGGAATCCGCCGGTCCAGGCGGCTCGCAGGGCGAGCGACTCGGTGTCGTAGCAGACGGTCCCTTGGCCGCGGTCGCCCACCTTGATCGACAGCCCCTTCTCCACCGGCTTTAGCCCGGGAAGCGGCACAATGCTCGCCAGGAACGGTCCGATCTGGGTCTGGTTCCAGCGATTGTCGACCGAGTCGGATTCCTGCCAGTCGAACCCGATCACCTCGCGGGTCTGGCTGATGGACGGAGCGGAACGCGGCGCGGCGGCGAGCTTCGCTCGGGCGGAACTCGCGAACTTTGATTCATCCGGGCTGCCGTCCAGCGACAGCTTGTCGAGCCGCCACAGGCCAATTGTCTGGTCGTCGACTGCCGGCGGTTTGTCGCTCACGACGGTGAAGTCGCGTACACCTTGCGAGAGGCGGACTTCATCGACGAGGCCGCTGCAGCCGATTTCACCGGTCGGCAGCCGGCCGATTCCCACGTTGCCGGCGACCGACGCGCCCTTTTGAAACTCGACCGCCTGGCTGGCGACTTCCCGGCCATCGACCCACAGCTTCACGCGGGTCGGCTCAAACGTCATCGCCAAATGGTGCCACTTGCCATCGACGACAGCAACCTCGGAGCGGACATGGTCCGGCTGGTAGCCGGGCAGGTACGCCGTGAGTGTGCCGCTGCCCGCCATCGTGAACAGTTCCCAGTGCGTCGCCGAGCCTTTTGGCTCGTTGGCCACGAG
>JALORD010000022.1 GCA_025459145.1 Pirellulaceae bacterium
CGCCGGGCCCGCCGCGGGATTTATCCTTGCGGGGCTCGTGATCGTAGCGGTCTTTGCGCTTGGCAGCTCGGTGACGTTTTACCTCTCCGAATACTACATTCCTTGGTGGCGCATTACCCGGGGTGGGCCGCTGGCCGACAACCCCAACCTGTTCGTGCTGATCGATTTCCTGCTGCAGGTAAACATCCTGTGGGGCATTCTGAATCTGCTGCCGATCTTTCCGCTCGACGGCGGCCAGATTGCGCAGCAGGTCTTCGTCGTCACCGATCCCTGGGGCGGGATGGTCAAGGCGCTCTGGCTTTCGGTCCTGGTGGCGGGCGCGATGGCCATCGTGAGCGCGATAGCGCTTGGGAGCATGCTCATGGCGCTGATGTTCGGCTCGCTGGCCTTCTCGAATTACATGACGCTGCAGCAACTGCGCGGCGGAGGCGGCGGCGGGCCGTGGTAGAAGTCTCAGCGCGCGGAGCAATCGTGCGCGTCGATCTCGCCGACGAGCGCTTCATTCATGTAAAGCTGCGCAAGATGTCAAGTCTGTGCGCGCCGTAGGGCTCTCAATATCGCGCACTCGCGCATGCAGGGGCGCAGGCATTCCGCTCGGCAAATTCCGAGTGTTTTGCACGTTCGTCGCGCGCAGGAGAATAGCCGCGCGACGCGTGATGCGGCCACTGCCTCGCGCGCGATGAAGTGCGCAAACGCACGCGCGCAGGAGTCAATGCGCGGCGCTGCAAAGAGTCTTGCGCAGGCAACGTAAGGCGGCGATCGCTCTGTTCAGCGATGCAAATTGCGCGCGAGAATCATTGAGTTCCTCTTGACGATTGACAAGACAAACGCAAGATTTAGTCAACTTGCTATGACTGCAGTAGCGTCAGAGCAAGCATGCACGTCGGTTACGACATGCTCGTCGGTTGAAAATGGAGTTCACAGCGACTCAAGCCGAGTGACGAGCGACATCCGGGATGTTGCAACTCGCGAGGACCTGCCATGCAGGACGAGTCGCTTGACGATGGAGTAACGCAGGGTGTGCTGGGTGTCAGCACTGGCGTTACCAAACACCTGTTTTACGGAGGACGTATCGTGGCCAAGAAGAAAGCTGCCAAGAAGGCTGCCAAGAAGACCGCGAAGAAGAAGGCCAAGAAGTAACCAGGCCCCGGTTTTCTGAGCCCGCAATGGAGGAGTCTAGCTTGCGGGTACTAAGGTTCGGGCCAGCCCATCACGGCTGAGGGCACGAAGCCGAATCGGTAGATCGCCGCCCAGGCGCCGCCGACGCCCGGAACCGACAGCGAAACAACGAGAAAGAGCCGCGAGAACTGTACTCCAGTTCCCGCGGCTCTAATCATTTCTTGCCAGCACGGTTTCCGTCACGCTACCCCAGCGTCGGCAACTGCAGCATCGGCGGCTTCACCGCGGCCGACTGCGCCTGATTGCGGACGAGCGTCGCGACCAAACGGGTGAGATAGGGCCCGACAATCTTATCCTCGAAGTTATCGAGCGTCGTCCCGGCATCGCCATGGACGCGAATCTGCATGTTGAGCGGCACTTCGCCCAGGAAGGGCACGCTTAGTTCTTCGGCCCGCCGGCGAGCCCCGCCGCTGCCGAAGATGTCGTACCGCTTGCCGCAATCGGGACAGATGAACCCGCTCATGTTCTCGACCATCCCCAGGATCGGGATGTTGACCTTGCGAAACATGGCGATTGCTTTCACGGCGTCGAGCAGCGCCACTTCCTGTGGTGTGCAGACCACGACCGCTCCGGTGAGCGGCAGCATCTGCGAGAGCGTGAGCGCGATATCGCCCGTCCCTGGCGGCATGTCGATCAACAGATAGTCGAGATTCCCCCAGGCCGTATCGCGGAGGAATTGCGTGATCGCGCCGTGAAGCATTGGACCGCGCCATACCACCGCTTCGCCCGGCGGCACCAGGAAGCCCATCGACATGACCGGCATTCCCTGGAACTCAACCGGCTGAATCTTTCCGTCGACGATGACCGGCTTCGGCGCGGCCGACAGGCCCAGAAGGTGCGGCACGCTCGGACCGTACACATCGGCATCGAGCAGGCCTACCTTCGCCCCGGCCCGCTTCAGGCCCAGGGCCAGCGTGGCGGCGATCGTGCTTTTGCCGACGCCCCCTTTGCCCGAGCCGACCGCAATGACGCTTTTTGCGGTCAGGCCCACCTGCCCCAGCGGCGTCGCCGGCCGTTCGTGCACCGCCAGGTTCACCTTCACCGCGGTGAGCTCTGGAATCCGCGAACGCAACCGTTCTTCGACCTGGGCCGCCACTTCCTCGCGGATCGGCGCAGAATGGCTGGTCAGCGCGAGTGTCAGCGACGCGGTCGTGCCGCTGACGGCAAAATCCCGCAGTTGCCCCATCGGCATTGCTTCGCGTCCCGTTTCCGGGTCTTTGAAGTCTTGGAGGGCGGACTTGAGCTGCTGCTCGGTAATCGACATACGTACTCCCATCATGCTGAACGAACTTCACGGGGGCCCCATTCGGCCGCGGAAGATCGTTTGGCGGTTGTGAAAACAGTTACGGCCCCGCCGGCAAAGCAGGCGGGGGATCGGGCGCGGCAGCCGTGCCGCCCGAGGCGAACTCGGGCGTGGCGAATCCCGGTGTGAAAAAGCCCGGTGTGGCAAACTCCGCCCAGGGAAGCCGGTCGAGAATTGCTTCCCGGAGCGGCAGTCGCGCCGGGGGCGCTAGCGACAAATGCCTTCGTGCCACACCAGCAGCCGCAGGCACTTCGAGCGCCGAGCGGACCACCAGCACGGCCCCCGCCTCGTAGAGCAGCGGTTCCAACTCATCCGCGGACTGGTCATCAGCTGCCGGCGGGCCCAGCATGCCGATCACCCGGACGGCAGCGTAGCGCCGCCGCCAGCGGGCAAGAGCCGAGAGCGCGGCCGCCGCCCGGTTCCCGGTCACCTCGAGCGCTACGAGCGATCCTGGCGCAGCTGCCAGCTCGGCCGCACACTGCGACAGGGTTCGTACAAGCCGCAGCCGGTCACCTGCGTTTCCCAGCGCGCGTCGCCAGGCGAGAATCCAGCGGTCCTGCTCTTCGCAGACGAGAATGCTCGGATTGGCCAAGCGGCTGGTCACGGGGATGCAAAGCTCCTACCCACGAATCGGTCGATTCATCCTATCGGCGCGGGGAGAGTTTGACGAGGCTGCCGGGCGGTAGTCATGAGCACGCGGACACTCGCCCCGGAGCTGTTGCTCGTCGTCCAGAGGACGCTAGGGCTCGTCGTCCAGCGGACGCTAGGCCTCGTCGTCCAGCGGCTCGAAGATGACGGGTTCCTCGGCCAGCGGCGGCGGCGCGAGGCCCAGCTGCGCCATCCGGCGAAGGAACCTCGCCCGGCTGAGGCCGAGCATCTGTGCTGCGCGGGTTTTGTTGTTCCGCGTACTGGCCAGCGCCCGCTGGATCAGTTCGCGCTCAATGTCGGCCAGGAACGGATCCAACTGGATCGGCTGCGGCATCCGCGGGGCATGTGCCACGGCCCCCGCCGCCAGATGGATCCGATCGGGCAAGTCGCTCGGCAGAACGTGCGGACCGGCCGCCCTCGCGCACGCTTCGGCCACGGCCTGCGCCAGTTCGGCAATGTTTCCCGGCCAGTCGTAGGTGAGAATCGCCTCGAGCGCCGGCCGGGCGAAGCCCGTGAGCTGCCGGCTTGCGCCGATGTTGGCCTCTTCAAGGAAGTACTGCGCGAGGAGGGGCAAATCCTCGCTCCGCCGCGCAAGCGCCGGCAGCCGAATTGTGAGCGAGCTCACGGCGCAGGCCAGGTCGTGGCGGAATTTGCCGCGGCTGGTGCGCCGGGCGAGGCTCGACCGCGCGGTGGCGAGCAGCCGCAGCTTGATTCCCGGTAGCTGCAGGAAGGCGGCGAGTTCCTGCTGCGCGGCGGAGGAGAGTCGATCGATGTCGAGCACGAGCGCCGTCGGCGGCTGTTCCCGCTTTTGATCGGCCTGGCGTCGCAAGACGGCCACCAAGATGGCTTGCAGCTCTTCGGCATCGATGACCGCTCCATCGAGCGGCACCAGCTGGCCCACCTCGGGCACAGCGCCCGTCTCGGACCCAGCATAGAAGATCGTCCGGGCCACATGTTCGCGGCCGCTGCCGGGCGGGCCCACGATGAGGGCATTTGCCCCCGCCTGGGCGGCAATCTGCACTTGCGTGCGGACGAGGTTCATCGCGTCGGACTGGCCGATCAACTGACCGATATGGTAGCGGCGTCCCAGTTCGCTCCGCAGTTGCTGCAGTCGAACGTGCAGCTCCGAACCGGTCGCTTGGGCGACCTCCCGCGCGCCCGCCGCTCTGAGCGACGGGGCGAGCGCCGGCCCGCACACCGCAACCAGCAATTCACCGGGCGATTCAGCCTGCGGTAGCGGCACGAATCGCGCCGCGCGGCGGTCGAGCCGACCATCGGCATCGATCACGGCGACCGAGCCTGCGGCCAACTCGTCTTCCCAAGCGGCGGGAGGCGGGCAGAGACTGGCCGCCAGTTCCCGCAGGCCGCCGACCGAAGCCGACGTATGATAGTCGCAGCGCAGCCCGACGAGTTCCGCCAGCGGCCGCCGCGCCCAGGCCGCCAAGGCCTCGTTGGCAAACACGATTCGCCGCTCGCGATCGAGCAGATAGATTGGCGTGCGGCTCCCTTCGAGCGTGCGGATCAGCGTGCGCGATTGCGAAGGGGGGCGAGGCATACGCTGATTATAGCCGGCCGAAGTGCGGCGCCGGCGAGCTGCCGCACGGCTCCCGATCTAGCGTACGCCGCCCGCAGTTGGTACCGCTCTTGGCACGGCGGCCATAGGAGACGACTCGCTCGGCGCCGCAACCGGACTGCGGCTGGTGAGCGTCCTCTCGGCTTCGTCGGCCGCATCGATAGCTCGGCCCGGCAAGACGCCGACGAGCAGCACCAAAGCGGCGCAAGCAGCCGTGGCGAGCCACGCGCCGCGCCCTCCTTCGGCAGCCGGCTGGGCAGTCCCGGGTTGGAAGTACATTACCGCGACGACGCGGAGGTAGTACGCCGCGGCAATCGCCGCATTAAGCGCCCCCACGACGACGAGCAGCGTGAACCACACCGATTGCGGCAGTTCCGACCCGCGAGCCGCCACCTGCACCGCACTGCCGAATAGCGTCAGCTTCCCCCAGAAGCCAGCCAGCGGGGGAATGCCCGCCAGCGAGAACATGAAGAGGGCAATCGCCGCGGCAACCACCGGCTGCGAACGACCCAGGCCGGCCAGTTCCTCGACGCCGCTGACTTCCTTTTGCCGCGAACCGAGAAACGCGAGCGCGGCGAACGTCCCCATCGTGGCGAGGCCGTAGACGGCGACGTACAGCAACATGGCGGCGATTCCGCCGCGACTCGGCGCTCCTGCCGCCGTCGCCGCAGCCGCGGCCAAGCCGATCATCAGGTATCCGCCATGGGCAATCGACGAGTAAGCCAGGAGGCGGCGGAGGTTGTTCTGCCACAGGGCCGACACATTGCCGATCGTCATCGTCAGGACGGCAATGACGAGCGCCAGCTGCCAGGCGAAGTCTCCGACGAGCGGCACCGCAACGATCGCCAAGCGAATGAGACCCGCCACGCCGGCAATCTTCGGCGCGACTGCGAGCAGGCCGGCGTTGGCGTTGGTCGTCCCCTGGTAAACATCGGGAGCATAGAACTGCAGCGGCGCGACCGCCAGCTTGAAGCCGAACCCGGCGACGAGGAGCACCAGGGCCAGCGGGGCGAGCGGGGCGAGTGGTCCCGGCTGCTGCGCTAGCTCGACAAATTTCTCGCGAATTCCGGGCACCGCTTCGTCGCCCGCGATCAGCGTGACGCCGGCAATCCCGTACATCAGCGACACGCCGTAGAGAAGCAAGGCGGACGAGAAGATGCTCAGGAAGAAATACTTCATCGTCGCTTCGGCGGTGGCCCGATCGCGCCGGCCGAGGAACAGCAGTATATACGTCGGAATCGAAATCAGCTCGAGGCCCAGGAACAGCAGCACGAGTTCATTGGCCGACGATGTAAGCATCACGCCGACGACCACCAGCATCAGGCTGCCGAGAAACTCGCTCACAAGCTCTGGATCGGCCAGCCGGGACGCCACGAGCGTGAACACCGGTCCCAACAGCAGAGCCACCCAGCGGAGGCCGAGGCTCATCGCATCGATCGTAACCGGCCCCGACGAGATGCTCGTCGCCGACCAGGGAGACACGTCGCTACCGAGCGCCATCGCCAGACCGGCGACGAGATACGCGAGGATTGCCGCCAGCACCCAGAACGCCCGGTTGCGGGTAAAGGCTCCACCGACGTAGATCGAAGTCGCGGCCGCGACCAGGAAGATCTCGGGCCGCAGCAGTTCGATCGTATGCCATTCAACGAACACGGGCGGGGGCCTCCGATGAATCCGCAACCTGGGGACCGGCGACAGGCAGCGCGTCCGGCGGCTGAACGAGCATCGCAGCCGCCGGCTGCCGCGCCGACTCGAGCGTGGGCCGCATCCGGCTCAGGAAATCTTCCGGCCGCAGACCGATCCAAAAGACAAACAGGGCCAGCGGCGCGAGGGCCGCGATCTCGCGAAACGACAGGTCGCCGATCGGAGCGTGATGCTCGCCGGCGGCGTGCGGTTCCTTCAGCGGACCGAAGAAGACTCGCTGGACGAGCCACAGCATGTACCAGGCGCCGAGGACGACGCCGCTTACGGCGAGAACCGCAATCGCCAAAAACTGCGGGCCCCAGCCGGCGGGCGACTCGACCCAGGCTCGCTGAAACATGCCCAGCAGGATCAGGAACTCACCGGCAAAGCCGTTGAGGCCGGGAACGCCGATGCTCGAAAATGTGAACAGCACCATGAAAAACGCCATCCACGGAGCGCGGCGGGCCAGTCCCCCCAACTCGGAAATCTGACGGGTGTGATACCGTTCGTAGATCATGCCGACGACGGCGAACAGGCCGCCGGTCGAGATGCCGTGGTTCACCATCTGCAGGATGCTTCCCTGCACACCCAGCGGATTCAGGGCAAAGAGGCCCAGCATGCAGTAGCCAAGGTGGCTCACGCTGGAATAGGCAATCAGCTTCTTGAGATCCGATTGGGCCAGGGCCACGAGCGCCCCATAGACGATTCCCGCCGCCGAGAGCCACAAAATCCAGGGGGTCGCCAGCGCGGTCGCCTCGGGGAGCATCGGCAGGCTGAACCGCACAAAGCCGTACACGCCAATTTTCAGCAGGATGCCGGCCAGGATCACGCTGCCGGCCGCGGGCGCCTGCACGTGGGCCAGGGGGAGCCACGTATGCAGCGGGAAGAGCGGCACCTTGATCGCGAACCCGGCAAACAGGGCAACGAACACCAGCGTTTGCAGATTGAGCGGCAGCGGATGTTGGGCAAGCGACTGCGTGAGTTCGGCAATGGAAAACCGGAACGCCGTTTGGCCGTTCTGCTGATAGTCCCAGATCACGATGGCCAGGAGGCCGAGGAAGGTGAGCAGGCTGCCGGCCAGCGTGAACAGGAAGAACTTGCTGGCGGCATACCGCCGGTCTTCGCTTCCCCAGATGCCGATCAGGAAGAACAGCGGGATGAGCGTCAGCTCGAAGAAGATATAGAACAGGATGATGTCGCGGGCGGTAAAGACGCCGAGGCACCCGAACTCGAGCAAGAGCAGCATCGCATAGAACAGCGGAGCCCGCTCTTCGATCGATTCCCAGCTTACGAGCACCGCGGTGACGAACAGGAGCGCCGAGAGGCCGAACATCCAGACGCCGAGCCCATCGAGGCCGACGCTCCAGCGAATGTCGATCCCGGTTCCAGCAACTTGCGAAATCCAGGCGACGTCGGTGCCGGCAAAGTCTTCGGTGGTGGTTCCGGCCGCGGGAAAATTGAGCGCGAGCTGCGCCGCGCACCACAGCGTCAGCAGCGTCGTGGCCAGGGCGACGAGCCGCGCGCCCCCTTTGCCCAGCGGCGCGACGAACAGCACCGCCGCCGCGCCCATGAGCGGCAGGAAGATCGTCAGCAGCAGTTGTTGACTGAACATTGCGTTTCGAACCCGTATCGTTTAACCGGCTGCCCAAATCATCCGGGCCGCCACCAGGATCAGCGCTCCGAGCATCATCGCCAGGGCGTAGAACTGCACCAGCCCCATCTGCAGGTTGCGCATCACCGAACCGACCGCCGGGGGAATCGCTCCCACGAGGTTGACAAGCCCATCGACAATCCAGCGGTCGATCCAGTAGCAGACGCTGGCCGCCAACCGCAGCGGCCAGACGATGGCCGCGTTATAGAGTTCGTCGAAGTAAAACTTGTGGAGCGACAGCTTGTACGGCGAGACGAACTGCCCGACGAGGAGCGGAATCGCCAGGATCAGCGACAGGACCCCGAGGACGTAGCCGATTGCCGTGACGAGCCAGCCCAGGTAGTTCCTCCGCAGGAACCGGGTCACGAGGCCGATCCACCAGACGCGCTCGAGGCCGACGACCCACTGCGGATCGGTCAGCCGATCGACCCCCTGCAGGTCGAACATCTGCTGCAGGAAGCGGGCCTCCTTGCGGTCGCCCAGGTACAGGTAGAGTCCGAGGATAAGTCCCGCGAGTGCGGCCACCGTGCCGACGCCGGCAACCGCCAGGTGAAACTCTGCCGGGACCTTGGTCGCGGTGATCGCACCGGCGGCGAGCGATGGGGCACCTTCGAGGTACGTCGTGAGCTTGTTCGTCCCCCAGTTGTTGAGCGTCCCAATACAGAGGACACCGACCACCGCCGAGGCAATCGCCAGCGCCACGAGCGGCGCGACCATCAGCGGCGGCGACTCGTGAGCGTGATGTCCCGCTTGGGCCGGAATCCGCTCCTCGCCATAGAACGTCAGGCAGAGGGCGCGGAATGTGTAGAGCGCGGTGAGGAAAGCCGTGAAGACGCTGGCCCAGTACAGGACGTTGTAAATCTTGCTGTAAGCGGCCAGTTGCCCATCGGTCAGGCTGGCGAGCGGGCTGGGCTTGGCTTCTGCGGACGATTCAGGAGCGGGGTGCGCCGGATCGTGCAATGCGTGGGGAGTATGCCGATGTTCGAGCTCGTGATCGAACGCGTGCACCTTGTCGTGCACCGACGCCAGGATGACGTCTTTGCTCCAGAAGCCGGCGAGCGGGAAAATGCCCGACAACGCTAAGCACCCGACCAGGAATGTGGCGTGGGTCCAGGGCATCAAACGCCGCAGGCCGCCAAACTGCCGCATGTCGATCACGCCCCCCATCGCATGCATCACGCTTCCCGCGCCGAGGAACAACAGCGCTTTGAAGAACGCGTGCGTGAAGAGGTGGTACATGCCGCCGGTGATGCCCAGCATCGATCCGGCCCCCAGGGCCAGGAACATGTAGCCAAGTTGGCTGATCGTCGAGTAGGCAAGCACTCGCTTGAGATCGAACTGCGTCAGGGCGATAAGCCCGGCGAGGAGGGCCGTGAAGCCGCCGACGCAGGCGACCGTCAACTGCGCCTCGGGCGACACGGCAAACAGCGGCGTGCAGCGGGCGATCATGTACACGCCGGCGGTCACCATCGTCGCGGCATGGATGAGCGCGCTGACGGGCGTGGGGCCTTCCATCGCATCAGGGAGCCAGACGTGCAGCGGGAACTGGGCACTCTTGCCGCAAGCTCCCAGGAGCAGGAGCAGGCAAATGGCCGTCGCCAGGCCGCCGGCGACGTAGTTCCCCGCCGCAATCCGGCTTTGTCCCAGGACCCCTGCCACAAGTTCGCCGCTTCCCGGATCGACGACCGCCCGCTGCACCGCTTCGGGATCCGTTGCTCCCGTCGCCAGCGTGTCGTGATAGTTCAGCGTGCCGTAGGTGCACCAGATCAGGAACATCGCGAGCGTGAACGCAAAGTCCCCCACGCGATTGACGAGGAATGCCTTTTTGCCCGCTGCGGCCGCCTCCGGCTTTTCGTACCAGAAGCCGATGAGCAAATAGCTGCAGACGCCGACCGCTTCCCAGAACACAAAGAGGAGCAGGAAATTGCTCACCGAGACCAGCATCGTCATCGAAAAGACGAAGAGTCCCACGGTGGCAAAGAACCGCCAGTAGCTGCGGTCTCCATGCATGTAGCCGGCTGCAAAGATCGCCACCAGCGTGGCCACAAACGTGACCATTCCCAGCATCATGGCCGTGAGGGCGTCGGCCCGCAGGGAGATGTCGATGCGAAACGTTCGCGGCTTCGCGTCGGCGGAAGTCGCTGCACTCGCGCCAGACTCCGTCGGCGCGGCCGCCTCGGTCGGCGCGGCCAGAGCATCGGGCACCGCGGCCCAGGTCCAGTAGGTGACAACCTGTTCGAAACCCTGCCCCGCCTGGCGCACGGCAACGGACGATTGTTCGCGGCTGACTTCTCCCACCAGGACAAGACTCGCCACGCACGCTCCGGCCAGCGCCAGCACCACCGGCACATGGCTGTAGGCCTTGAGCAGCTTGGGCCCGAGCACAGCCACCACCACCGCTGCCAAGAGCGGCAGGGCGGGAATGATCGTCAGGCAGAAGGTGATCCGATCGTTCATACTAGACGCGCGGTCGATGAAGGAGCTGGTCGGGGTCGGACTCGGGGCGGACGCCGGCCGGAGTGAGCACGGGCCAGACGCGATCTTCGGTCCGCTCTTCGGGCACTTCCTGATCGACGAAGGCCGGCTGCCCTTCTTCGCGGAGGTCCTGCCAGAAGGCGGCGTCGAGGCTGCCGCTGCGGCGGGCGAGCATCAGCACCAGTGCCATCGCAATTCCCGCCTCGCAGGCCGCGACCGTGATAATAAAAATCACCAGCATCTGGCCCCCCCAGGGACCAGCCGCCTGGCTCCATTCGGCCTGACCGGCTGAAGCGATCCCCGCCGCTGCCAGACTACCGTGGTAGCGGCCAAACCCGATCAGGCTGACCGAGACGCCTTGCAGCATCATCTCGGCGCAGAGGAACATGACGATCATGTTCCGGCGGACGAGAAAGCCGATCAGCCCCAGGGCGAACAGGATTCCACCAACCGCCAGATAGTTGTAGAGCAGGCTCAGCTCGTTCATCGCAAAGCCTCCTCAATCTGTGTCGCCAAACGGGGCTTTCCCTGAATGGCCATCGCCACAGCCCCGACGAGCGCCGCCAGCAGCAACGTGCCCGCCAGTTCGACGCTGATCAGGTGCTCGGTGAAGAGGTGTTTGCCGACATTGGCCATGTGGGCCGAATTGAGCACGCCGCCGGGCTGCTCCAGTCGCTCGGCCGCCGCGGCGAGCGCGGCCGGTTCGACAGGCGCTTCAGCCGCAGTCTTCAGATTTCCCAGGAGCATCGTCAAAAGGCCGACGAATACCGCGGCTGTCAGGACCGAAAACGTCTTCGGAAACCAGCCCCAAGTGATTCGGTCGTAGTCGGAATGGCCCGCCGGCTGAGCCAGCATGATCACAAACAGGAAGGTTACGACGATCGCCCCGGCATACACGACAACCGTCGCCACGCCGAGGAACTGCGCCCCGTTGTAGAAGAAGAGCCCTGCGGTTCCCAGGATCGACAGGGCGAACCAGATCGCCGAGTAGACCGGGCTTCGCGAGCAGATCGTCGAGGCCGCGGCGCCGATCGTGATCAGCGCGAGCAGCCAGAAGACGCCCTGGTCGGTCCAGTTCCCGAGGAGCGGCCAGTCGGCGGCAAAGAGCCCCGCTCCGATGATTCCCAGGACGCCGCCGAGCGTCTTGCCGTAGGCGATCCGGTTCGGCAACAAGAGCCACACCGCGAGCCCGCCGAGCAGAATCGCCCAGAAGCTGCGGCAAAGGAGCACCTCGCGCCAGCCAGGAAGCCCTTCGGCCAGCAGCAGCGCCTCGGACAAGTGCAGAGTTTCCGTCAGCAGCCAATGGCTCATGTGGCCGTCCCTCCCAGGGCCGGCGACTGCATCGGCTCTTGCTCTTTGGTGGCGTCGTACACCGAGAGGAGCTTCTCCTTGTCGAAGATCATCTCTTCCCGGCTGCGGCCGGTCAGGTTGTACAGGCTGGTGAGCTCAATCGCATCGACCGGACAGGCCTCCTCGCACATGCCGCAGTAGATGCACCGCAGTTCGTCGATCGTGAAGCTCTGCGGGTATTTCTCGCGGTCGGACCAGGGGCTTTCGTCGGCGATGATGTCGATGCAGTGAGCCGGGCAGGCGGTCGCACAGAGGAAGCACGCGACGCACTTCACCCGGCCCGCCTCGTCCTTGTTCAGGCGGTGCACGCCGCGGTAGATCAGCGGATTGCCGATCTTCGGTTCTTCGTCGGGATAGCTGACGGTGACCGTTTCGCCGCGGAGCGACTTCGACAGATGCTTCCAGGTGGTCGTAAGCCCCTGGGCCACGAGCGGCAGGTACATCTTCCCCGCGAGGCCGAGCTTCGGCTCTTCGATCCACTTGATATTGGGGTCGTCAGCTTTCATGGCAACATTCTCGAGTTCGCTCTCGCTCGGCAGCGCTTAGAGAGGCGAATCGACCTCCAAAGGGGCCAAGTCGCGGCGCGGCCGATTATCGGTGACGAGCGGATTGGCGACCGACGTGAGCAGCCAGGCCGCAGCAAACACGACCCACGAGGCGGCGATGATCCCCAGGCTCCAGGCCCAGGTCGATTCGTCCGGACCGTAGCTGTGCCGAATTTCCTCGAGTACCGCCACCGCGACGAAGTTCACGATTCCCAGCGGCAGCATGATCTTCCAGGCCAGGTTCATCAGCTGGTCGAACCGAAAGCGAGGCCAGCTCCAGCGAACCCACATAAAGAACACGATCACCAGGAAAATCTTGCCGTGTAGGACCAGAAGCCGTGCGAGGGCCACCGGCCACGAGATGATCGTGGCATCGGCCTCGCCCGTGATCAGCGGAAAGTGCCAGCCGCCGAGGAACAAGATCACAATCAGAAACGATGCCGTGATCATGTGCAGGAACTCGGCCACCAGAAACAGGAGCAGCTTCATCCCCGCATACTCGGTGTGGTAACCGCCGATCAGCTCCTGCTCGCACTCCGGCAGATCGAACGGCAGCCGGGCCGCTTCGGCAAACGCCGCAACGACGAACACCACAAACCCCAGCGGCTGTAAGATCGCATACCACCCCTGCGCCGCCTGGGCCGCCATGATCCGCTCCAAGTTGAGCGAACCGCTCGCCAGCACCACGCCGAGAATCCCCAGGCCCAGCGGCAGTTCGTACGCGATCAGCTGGGCACTCGAGCGCAGGCCGCCGAGGAAGCTGTATTTGTTGTTGCTCGCCCAGCCGCCGAGGATCACGCCGTAGACGGCAATGCTCGACAGGGCAAAGACGTAGATGATGCCCACATCGACGCCCGGGGCGACCGTCAACTGAATCGGGCCGACTTTCTCGCCGCCAATCTCCATCGGCGGCAAGAGGCTGCCGAAGGGGATCACGGCGTAGGTCGCGATCGCCGCCGCCAGGATCACGATCGGCGCGACAACGTACAGCCGGCGATCGACGTGCGACGGCGTGTACTCTTCCTTCATGATCATCTTCAGGCCGTCGGCGGCGGGCTGACCCAGGCCCCACAGCCGGAGATCTTTGAGCCCCAAGAGCGACAGCGGCGCACCGACGCGGCTGGGCCCGATCCGGTCCTGCACCCAGGCCGCCATCCGCCGCTCGAGCAGCACAAAATAGGCCGCGGCGGTCATGATGCCGCCGATAAGCACAGCCGATTTAATGAGGATTTCGAGCATGGGAAGGAAGTGGCTGGGTGTCTAGTGCTGGTGGTTAGGGGTTGTCATTGGTCATTGGTCACTTGTCATCGGTCGCGAGTACCTCGTCCCACTCGCCACTAGCCGCCAGCACTAGCCACTAATTCTGCACTGGCCGCTAGTTGGGTTACCTTCAGGTCCACGCCGACCTCCGGCACTCCTTGGGCCGCCGGGGCGAAGTACACAATTTCGCGGGCAATCTCCGCGAGCACTTCGCTCGCCCGATAGAGCCCGGGGCGGCCGAGCAACTGCCAGTACAGTTGTCCTTCGGTCTTCACGCCCGCCGGCGGGCGGATCGCCCATTTGAACGATTGCAGTCGATCGGTTGCGTTCACGTAGGAACCTTCCCGTTCGGCGAACGTCGCTCCGGGAAGCTGGAAATCGGCCCGGTCCCAGAGGGGCGAAGCAAAAACATCTTGCACGACGAGCGTCTTGACGCTGGCGAACTTTTCGGCGTCGGCCGCATCGTGCCAGGCACTCGGATAGCCGCCGGTGATCCACGCTCCACCGATCGAGCCCGCTTCGACTTGCGCGAGGAAGTCGTCCCAGGTGAGCAGCGATCCGCCCACCCGGCTGACGATCGCCTCGACGCCGCGCCGATTGGGGCACTTTTCGGCCCGGATCGTGAATCCTCCGCGAAAATGCTCGTCTTCGCCGGAGGTCGGAATCGGACCGACCGCCAGGACCGCCTCGGGATCGAGCACGCGAATGTACATCGCCAGGAGGTACGCCTCCTCGACAGTCAGATGCGGCGAGAGGACCGCGCCCAGTCGTCCGGCCGCACGCAGTTTGTTTTCCAGTTGGGCTGGCAACGTGTGCCAATCGGCGCTGACAAGCTTGCCGGTTTCGCGGCGGCGCAGCTGGGTGAGCCGCGCGGGATCGTGAACGTGCTTCCAGCCGTAACGCCCCTCGTCGCACATCCACCAGCCGTTGATGTGCGGATTCTCCCGCGGTTTGAGGCGGTGAATGCGGTCTTGGTTTTCTTCGACCTTGATCGAGCAGCCGGTCGAGCAACCCGCACAGACATTGTCGTGGCTCTTCATGAACCAGACCCGCTGCCGATACAGGAAATCCTTGTCGCCGAGCGCCCCGACCGGACAGAGATCGACGACGTTCCCCGAGAGTTTGTTGTCGAGCGGGAAACGGATCTCGCCATCTTCATTGCGGAAGACGTCGATCTCTTCATGCGCGCCGCGGTTAATCACCATCAGCTCGCTCGTGCCGGAGACTTCGCGGGTGAACCGGACGCACCGCGTGCACATCACGCAGCGGTCGACGAACAGCGTGACGGTCTCCCCCAGTTCGCGCCGCCGGCTGGTGAAGGGCTGAATATCGGCCCGCCGCTCTTCGCGGCCGTGCTCGAAGTGGTAATCCTGCAGCGAGCACTCGCCCGCCTTGTCGCAGATGGGGCAATCGATCGGGTGCCTCAGGAGCAGGTCTTCCTCGACCATCGCCCGGGCGTTTTTCACCTTGTCGCTGGCCGTGATGAAGACCGTATCGGGAGCGGCCGGCGTCTGACAGGCGGGAACGACCCGCGGCTGCATCGCCACCTTGCCGGTGGCCGGGTCTTTTTTGCCGCATTCGACGAGGCACATCCGGCAACTGGCCACGACCGACAACCCCGCATGCCAGCAGTAGTGCGGAATCTCGACGCCAGCCCGCCGCGCAGCCTGAATGCCATTCAGACGCTCGTCGGCGCCAAGTTCGACTTCGATTCCGTCAACGGTTACGGTGGGCATGAGGTTTCAGTTCAATGTTCCAGGTTCAATGTTCAAAGTTGATGCGAGCCGTCACTAACTTTGAACATGAAACTTTGAACCTTGAACTCGATAAGTGTCGTCAGTGAATGGTCTGTAATTGCAGCGCCGGGACGGGTTTGGTTTCCATCCATCCCGTCGGATTCGTCCGTTTGATGTACTCTTCCAGTTCGGGGCGGAACTTTTGCAGGCAGTTTTTGATCGGCCAGGCGGCCCCATCGGCCAGGCCGCAGATCGTGGTGCCCGGCATGATGCCGATCGTGTCGCCGATTTCGGCCAGCAGATCGAGATCCTTCAGCCGGCCCTTGCCGTGCTTGATCCGGGTGAGCATCTTGGTGGCCCAACTGGTCCCTTCGCGGCAGGGCGTGCACTGGCCGCAGCTCTCGTGCGAAAAAAAGCGGCAGCTGTTTTCGAGCACGTCGATCATCTGCGTCTGGTCGTCCATCACGACGACCGCCGCCGTGCCGAGCCCCAGGCAGCCGAACTTGCCGGGACCGTTGAAATCGAGCGGGCAGTGCAGCTCATCCCCCTTGAGCAGCCCCATGCTGATACCACCGGGAATAACCGCCTTTGCCTTCCGCCCTTTCCAAACCCCGCCGCCGTATTCGTCGATCAGCTGTTGGCAGGTGATCCCCAGCGGCGCTTCGTAACAGCCGGGCTTGTTGACGTGTCCCGAGAGGCAGTAGAGCTTGGGCCCGTAACTCCCCGCGTCGCGCGGGTTGCTTGGATCGGGAGGCACGCCGATCGATTTGAACCAGTCGACCCCGCGCTCGATGATCTGTTTGACGCAAGCGGCCGTCTCGACGTTGTTCACGACGGTCGGCTTGCGGAAGGCTCCTTCCACCGCCGGGAAGGGCGGCTTGATCCGAGGCCAAGCGCGTTTGCCTTCCAGGCTTTCGATCAGGCCGGTCTCTTCGCCGCAGATATAGGCCCCCGCCCCGCGGTGCATGTAGATATCGAGCGAGTAGCCGCTTCCCAGGATATTCTGTCCCAGGTAGCCCGCCTCGTAGCACTCGGCCACGGCGGCGCTCGTCCGCTGAAAGGCGAGCGGATACTCGCACCGCATGTAGTAGTACGCGGCCCGGGCCTGCGTGGCGAAGCAGCTGATGATCAGCCCTTCGATCACCTGATGCGGATCGTCCTCCATCAGGATGCGGTTATTGAACGTACCGGGCTCGCTCTCATCGGCATTCAGGCAGAAGTAGATCGGCCCCGGGTGGTTCTGCGGGAGGAACGTCCACTTGAGCCCCGTCGGAAAGCCGGCCCCGCCCCGCCCGCGGAGGCCGCTCGCCTTGACCGCTTCGATCACGTCCTTCGGCTGCATCCCGAGCGCTTTGCGCAGGGCCTGATACCCGCCCGTCTGTTCATAGACGCGGCGCGTATGGCTGTCGGGTTTACCGACGTTGGCGAGCAGGACGGGCTGGAAGTCGGGCATTCTCGGCTCTTAGCCGGGAGCAAACCTGCTCCCGGTGGGTTGAAAAGGGGCTAGTGTCACTTGTCACTTGTCATTGGTCATTCGTGCTTCTTTCGACATTCGACATTCATGCGATGGACTTCACGAGCTCGTCCGCCTGCTCGCTGGAGACCGACTTGTGCAGGTCGTTATTCGCCAAGATGCAGGGCGCGTGTTCGCAAGCTCCCAGGCACTCGGCATATTCGAGCGTGATCCGGCCGTCGGGCGTCGTCTCGCCGGGCTGCAGGTGCAGCGTGTCGCTCAGGTGTGCAAGTAGCTGGTCGGCCCCACGGAGCGCACAGCTGATCGAGCGGCAGACCCACACGCGGCAGCGGCCCGCCGGTTTGTCTTGCTTGAAATAGCCGTAGAACGAGAGCGTGTCTTGCACCTGCGCCGGATGCAGTTCGAGGATCTCCGCGATTTCGACGACCGCCTGCAGCGGCACGTGACGCAGGTGTTCGTTGACGATGTGCAGCGCCGGAAGCGTCACCGCCTGTTTGGACGGATAGCGGGGGATGAACGCCTTGATGGCGTCGATCATTTCGGCGGTGAGGATGCGGTCGGCCATCGAAAATCGGTCTAGCGGTCGAGTTCGGCGGCAATAATGTTCAGGCTTCCCAGGACCGCCACCACATCGCTGAGCGTGTGGCCGCGAATCAATTTGGGAAACAGCGAGAAATGAATAAACGACGGCGGCCGGCAGCGGGCCCGATAGGCGACATCGCTCCCGTCCCCCACCACATAAAACCCCAGTTCGCCGTTGGGCGCTTCGATCGCGGCGTACGACTCCTCGCTCGGGACAGTGAACCCGCGGTTGAGCATCACCAGCTCAAAGTGCGTGATCGTCCCTTCGATCGTCTGATAGACCTGGGCCTTGGACGGCAGCGTGGTCCGCTCGTCGACGCCGATATTGGCCGGCCCCGACGGCAGATTCTCGATCGCCTGCTGAATGATCCGCAGGCTTTCCCGCATCTCGGCCATCCGCACGTAGTACCGGGCGAAGCAATCGCCGGCCGTGGCGCAGCAGACTTGGAAATCGAAGTCGGCGTACGCCAGGTACGGCTCGTCCTTCCGCAGATCGCGGGTGACGCCGCTGGCGCGGGCGACCGGACCCGTGGCACTCCAGTTGGTCGCTTCTTCCTTCGTGAGCACGCCGACTTGCCTGGTCCGATCGACAAAGATGCGGTTGCGGTTGAGCAGCTTCTCCAGGTCGTCGATCGTCGCCGGAAACGTCTTCACAAAGCGGCGAATCTTCTCGATCACCTGCGGGGTGATGTCGTGCATCACGCCGCCGACGCGGGTGTAGCTATTGGTGAACCGCGCGCCGCACAGCGTCTCGAAAATGTCGTAGATGACTTCCCGCTGATAAAAGGCGTACAAGAAGAACGTAAACGCCCCCGTATCGAGCCCCATCGCCCCCGTCGACAGCAAGTGATCGCTGATCCGGGCCAGCTCACAGATGATTGTGCGAATGTATTTGCACCGCGGCGTCAGTTCGATTCCCAGCAGCGTCTCGACCGCGTGGTGCCAGGCCACGTTGTTGGCCATCGGCGAGATGTAGTTCATCCGGTCGGTGACCGTGACGTACTGGTTGTAGTCGAGCTTCTCGCCGATCTTCTCAAAGCCGCTGTGCAGATAGCCGATGTCGGGAATCGCGTTGACCACCCGCTCCCCATCCAGCTCCAGCACGATCCGCAGCGTTGTGTGCGTGGCCGGATGCTGCGGGCCGAAATTGAGCGTCCACAGGTAATCCTGGGACTGCGGGGGACGCTCGAGGGATGGGGCGAGGGACATGGCGGATGGTCAGTTGTCAGTAGTCAGTTGGTGGCTTGTCACTTGTCATTGGTCATTTGTACTTCGTGCTTCTTTCCACATTCGGCATTCGCTCTCCTAGGCTTGTTCGCGCGTCAGCACCGGGAAATTGTGCCGCTCGCCGCGACCCTGGAGCGGGTAGTCCTTGCGGAGCGGATGGGCGACGAACGCCTCCGGCATCAAGATTCGCTTCAGGTTCGGATGCCCCCTGAACTCGATGCCGAACATGTCGAACACTTCTCGCTCAAGCCAATTGGCACCGCACCACAAATCGCACATCGAAGGAACCGCGAGATCCGGTTCGTCCAGGTAAACCCGGATCGTCAGCCGTTCGTTGGTCGCGGTATTCGCGAGCAGGTAGACAAGACCAAACCGATGCTCCGCGTCGCGATAGCTCAGGTAATCGACGCATGTCACATCGACGAGCAGGTCGAAGCCCTGGTCGTCCTTGAGCCACTGCATGGTGCTGGCCAAGTCATCGCGCGGCACGATGGCCCGCGACTGTCCGCGGAATTCGGAGAGCGCAGCGTCCCCCAGTCGCGTCTTCAAGGCATCGAGCATGGCAGGGTCGGCAAGCACAGCAAAGTGAGACCGTGTCGAGGTGAACCAGTGTTGAGGTGAAGTCGAGTCGAGGTGAGGTAATGGTTGAGCAAAACGCAATCAGCGGCCCGGGCCGATCATCGCCGCCGAGCGGCCGTACGTCGGCAGTTCCACAAGTGCCCGCTTCGGAGCTTGGCGCGAAGCGAGTTCAAACTCGGCGCCGCGAATCGTTCCTTCGCGCTGGATCTTGTCCTGCAGGTCGATGATCGCCTGAATCAACTGCTCGGGACGGGGCGGACAGCCGGGGATGTACATGTCGACGGGAATGAACCGGTCGATTCCCTGCACGACCGCGTAGGTATCGAACACGCCGCCGGTCGACGCACAGGCCCCCATCGAGATGCACCACTTCGGCTCGTGCATCTGCTGCCAGATCCGCTGCAGCACGGGGAGCATCTTCATTACCACCCGGCCGGCCACGATCATCAGGTCGCACTGCCGCGGGCTGAAGCGAAACACCTCGGCCCCGAAGCGAGCCAGATCGTGCTTGCTCGCGCCAGTCGCCATCAACTCGATCCCGCAGCAGGCCGTGGCAAAAGGCATCGGCCACAGGCTGTTCTTGCGGCACCAACTGGCCAGCTCGTCAAGCTTGGTCACCACCACGTTTTCCGGCACTTCTATCGCCACCTGAACACCCCCTTCCGCCAGGCATACACGATGCCCAGCCCCAAGAGCGCGACAAAGATCATCGCTTCGCCGAACACCAAGCCCCGGCTGTAGCCGATCGGCTGGGTTGCCGCGGCCGCCTGGGCCACGGCGGCATCGATGCCGGCCGGATCGCGGCTGGCCACCGCCCAGGGATAGAGGAACAGGAGCTCCACGTCGAAAATCAAAAACGCGATCGCGACCAGATGGAAGCGGACGTCAAACTTGCGATGGGCGTCATGGATCGGGTCCATGCCGCTTTCGTAGGGCATCTGCTTGACGGCACTCTGCCGCCGGGGCCCGAACACCGACGCGATCCCGAGCATCCCCAGCGATAAGGCGGTCGCACACCCTGCGAAGATCAAAATCGGCAGCAGGATGTTGTCCATAAGTTGCTGGCCTGCTTCGCTTTAAGGCGTCGCGGACGACTTTGTGAATCTTATCACAAAGGGGTGCCAAAAGAAAGCTCGACGGAGTTGGTCGAGCCCTGGGACATGCAAAATCTAATCCCATGAGCCAGGGCGGGTCAATCGGGGGAATGGCCCGCATGGCCCCGCGTCCCCGTTGGGCCTTACCAATACGCCGGGTTCCAAGTATCAGCGATCGCGATGCTAAGGATTGCCTCCGCCCCATTTGGAGGATGAATAAGTGAACATGTGTTCCGTTTTTAGGGCCTCGCGGAATGCACAGTCATCACCAGCAGGTTGTAAGTTGTTTTACCACAAATACTTATGTCACCATGAGTCCGCTCAGCACGCCTCGTCCGCCGCGAACCTTTCGCCGTCGGCTGAGACTTAACGCAAGACATTTTCCCCTACGTCGGTTTTGGCAAACGAGATAAACTTTGCCGCCTCGAAGTCCTATTCCCGATGTAGCGATTGTTTTGCCTGGCCGCAGTGTGCCGAAGGTGCGGGCCGTGCGTGGTCGAATCTCCTGTAGGCATTGCTAGGATTCTCGGGAATGCAAGGGCCGTGCTTGTGATCCGGTTTGCACGCAATTTACCTGCTCAACTCGTCCTGACGCTCTCGGCGGCGCTCGGTGCGCTCGCGCTTGGCCAAGGGACTGCCTGCGGTCAAGGCGGACTCCCGCCCCTCTCGACGCTGGCTCCGCTCGATAGTTCCACGGGCCTGTATGGCCCGACGGGGGTCGAACCGCTCCCCGAGACGGCTCCACCCAGTGCCGGCCCTGCGCCTGGTCAGGACTATTTCGATCTCGACGGCTATCTGGCCGAGCACGCCGGACCCACGACACCATGTGACGGGTGGTGCTGGCAGATTCTTCCCAACGGCCTGATTTATAAGCCGTACCTGGCCGACCTCAAGGAATCGCGCCTCGGAACCCAGTTCTTCAATCTCGAAGGCCAAGGGAGCGTGTGGGATACCAATCTGGGCGGCCGGATGGGGATCCTGCGCTATGGCACCGTCGATGGTCCCTGGCCGCAGGGATGGCAGATCGATCTGGAGGGCTCAGGCCAGGTTCGGCTCGATACGCAGGAAGACCGCGACCTGCAGGCGGCCGATTTTCGCGCCGGGTCGTACCTCTCCTATGGCTATGGCCCAAGCCGCTGGAAGTTCGGCTACTACCACATCTCGTCGCACCTGGGCGACGAGTTTCTGCTCGCCAATCCAGACTACGACCGGATCAACTGGGTCCGCGACACATTCGTCCTCGGCTATTCGTATTACTGGACCGACAACCTCCGGCTCTATAGCGAAGTGGGCTGGGCGTTCTACTCCGATTTCGCCGAGCCGTGGGAATTCCGCTTTGGCGCGGAGTATGCTCCGGCCCGCGCGACAGGCTTCCGCGGCGCTCCCTTTGCGGCGATCCATGGGCACCTGATGCAGGAGCACGACTTTGGCGGCAACTTGACGGTGCAGGCTGGCTGGGCTTGGCGCGGCGACCGCACAAGCCACCTCTTCCGCACGGGACTGCACTATTACAACGGCACGAGCAACCAGTACTCGTTCTACGATCAGTTCGAGCAACAGATCGGCGCCGGCGTGTGGTACGACTTCTGATCGGCGGAGGTGCTGATCGCTAGCGCTGTTCCGAAGCGAGCGCCATGCGAGCCTGGTCGACGAGGTCCGCGGCCCACGGCTTGTCGGCATAGAGTGTGATCACGGCCTGCCGGATACTTTGGGCTGCGGCAGGGTCCTGCTCGGCCTGTTGGATCGCGCGCTCGAGTTGCCTGCGGATCGCCTGCCGTTCTTCGGTCCGCAGCCGTTCCGCAGTGGCTTCCAGAGCAGCGATCTGTTGCTTTGCCAAGGCGACGCTGTCGGCCACGGCCGTCTGTCCGAGTTTGCCGAGGGTCGGATCGTCCTCGCCGCCATAGAGGGCGACGATGGCACGAAAGCGGGCCAGGGCCTCTTGCGGATCGGTCGCGGACAGGCGGACCGCCTCGAGATAGGCCCGTTCCGCAGGATTCTGCATTTCGTCGGCTCGAAGACTCTTCGCCCGCCGCTCGAAGCGCTGCTGAACTCGATGGAGTTCGAGGTCTAGTTGCCAGCGGGCCACTTCGCCCGCCCGTTCGTCCGCGGCGTAGTCGGTGAGAAACGTCTCCATTTCCTCCTCGACCTTCGCGAGCTCGCTTCCGCCGCCCCGTTCGGCGGCTTGCTGCACGCGGGCGAATAGCGTGTCGGCCGACGGAGAACGCGAGGCATACACGGCTACACCGGCGATCAGCACCACCGCCGCCAGCGCCAGGAGCCCCGCGGCGAGCCAGACCTGCCAGGAGGTTGACCACTCGTCTTCCCGTCGGCGGCGTGGACCTTCGGACACTTCGGTGAAGTGCGACTTCCGCTCATTTTCGGCTGGTTCAGAACGATCTCCTGCGACGAGCGTACCGGCACTATGGATCGACCCGTCGCGGGGCGCCGCGCCGGTCGCCAGGGTGGCGGCCTGCGACCGGGGCGCCGATCCCGCGCCGGTCACTTTGGTTGCCATGCCGCCGGAAGGGCCATCGCCCGCAAGCGTCGGCAGGGGGACCGTCTGCTGATGCGAAGGAATCGCCACCGTGTGGCGTACCGGCTGCGTGAGGGCGCTGTTGACGGAAGGTGGGCTCGGCTCGGAGGAGGGCGAATCGGGCGCCAGCCGCAATTTGTCGCCGTCATCGGTCGGGTCGTCGACACGCGTTTCGACCGATAGCGCGTGTTCCATCGCCTTCAGTCGATTGGCCAGCGCCAGCGCCGTCGGAATTCGCTTTTGCGGATCCTTGTCGAGTAGTTGCAGGATGATATTTTCGAGTTCTGCGGGCGTATCGGGTGCGAGGCGGCGAACCGGCACGGGCTTCTCGTGCTTGAGCGCGGCGATCACCTGGATCACCGTTTTTCCCGTAAAGGGCGGCCGCCCGACGAGCAATGCGTACAGCACGCTCCCGAGCGAATACAGATCGCAGCGGCTGTTAACCGGTTTTCCATCGGCCTGTTCGGGGGCCATGTAATCGGCGGTCCCGAGAACGCCTCCATCGGCGGTGACGCTGGCGCCGCCGTACAGCTTGGCGATGCCAAAGTCGGTCAGTTTGACGTGTTCCTCAGCGTCGATCAGCAGGTTGGCTGGCTTCAGATCGCGGTGGATGATCCCGCGGTCGTGCGCGTGCTTGAGGGCCTGCGCCACTTCGATGCCGATCCGCGTTACTTCCCGCCAACTGAAGCGGCGGCCGGCGGCCAGCTCGTCGTGCAGGCTTTTGCCGTCGACCAGTTCCATGACGAAGAACAGGTGTCCGTCGTCCTCGCCGAATCCGAAGAGCTGCACGATCCCCGGATGCGACAGGCGTTTGAGCGTTTCGACCTCGATCTTGAACCGCTCGCGGAACGCTTCGTCGTCGGCTAGATGCCCCGAGAGAACCTTGACCGCTGCCCGTTCGCCGGTCTCCTGATGCACCCCGACGTAGACCGCCCCCATGCCGCCGCGCCCCAGGATCTTTT